>NZ_JBFUFP010000671.1:0-3049 GCF_056403375.1 Rhizobacter sp. P2_H2 | reverse complement strand
GGCACGAGCACCTGCACCGTGGGCGGCAGCGTGGCCGCGTCACCGGGGAGTTGCACCTTCCAGTGGGTSTACGACCGATGCACSGCGCGCACGGTGAACTTCAGCGTGAAGAACSCGTTTGGCACSGCRACGACGAGCAAGGCGATCGTGAAGGGGACCTGCCTGTGAAGATCACGCAAAAGAAGAACCTGTTCGCAGCAATCGTGTGGGTGGTGGCGATGGTGGCGGTGAGCTCCGCCCATGCGCAGGCCCAGCTGCCCGCAGCACAAGCGGTGGCCGACCCGTTCAACTACACCCGCACGACGAGCACCACCTACCGGGCCGACGGCCTGGTGGACACCGAGACGGTCGAGCCGAACGATCCGCAGCGCTGTGTGGTGACGACGTACAGCTACGACTCGCGTGGCAACCGCACCGGCTCGCAGGTGGCGAATTGCAGTGGTGCCACTGGCGACGCCGTGTTCACCCCGCGCAGCAGCGGCGCCGCCTATGGCGCGCAGACGCTGGTGATCAACGGCGTGACCGTGCAGGTCCAGCCGAACACCCAGGTGAGCAGCAGCACCAACGCCAAGGGCCAGGTGACGCAGCAGACGGTGGACCCGCGCTTCGGCACGGTGCTGAGCACAACCGAGCCGAACGGGCTGACCGCGCGCAGGGAAGTCGACGACCAGGGGCGCACGACGCGCGAGATCCATCCTGATGGCACGCGGGTGGTCACGGCCTACTGCCTCATCGCCGGCCGCGTGAACCCGGCCGGAGACACCTCGAGCAACAGCCCGACCTGCCCGAGCCCGGGCGCGGCCGAGATCCCGGCCGATGCGTTGGAGTTCACACACGTGGAGCCGCGCGATGCGAGCGGCACCGAAGGCGTCAAGAACGGCGCATTCACCCGCAAGTATGTGGACCGCGCAGGCCGGGTGCTGCGGCAAGTCACCGAGGCCTTCGACGGATCCACGCAACCCGGCGGAGCGAACCGGGTGATCGTCACCGACACCGAGTACGGCGACCTCGGTCAGGTGGTGCTGCAGACGCAGCCGTACTTCCTGGACAGCGGGTCGTCGACGAGCGCGGGCAGCGGCGATGTGGGGCTCACGCGCACCGAGTACGACGTACTGGGCCGGGTGCTGCGCATCTACACCGCCGACAACCAGGGCAGCCAACCGAGCGTGAGCTTCGGTGCCCGCGGCAGCCGCAAGGCGAGGCTGTCGAGCACGGCGTATGGCGCGCTGGTGGTCAGCGCCACCGACGACCAGGGCCGCACGCGGCGCGAGGAGAGCAGCGTCGAAGGCCGCACGATCCGCATCACCGACCCGCTGGGCGCGCAGATCGTTCACCAGCACGACGCGTTCGGCAACCTGGTGGCGACGAAGGATGCCCTGCAGAACACGGTGCAGATCGCCTACGACGTGCGGGGCAACAAGCTCAAGCTGACCGACCCGGACGCCGGGGTGATCGAGTACCGCTACGACGCGCTGGGCCAGGTGGTGCGGCAGCAG
This sequence comes from Rhizobacter sp. P2_H2, assembly GCF_056403375.1. Lineage (NCBI taxonomy): Bacteria > Pseudomonadati > Pseudomonadota > Betaproteobacteria > Burkholderiales > Sphaerotilaceae > Rhizobacter > Rhizobacter sp. P2_H2. Next base: position 1,553 of record NZ_JBFUFP010000671.1, on the reverse strand, counting down.
AACCCGCTGCAGSYGCAGCGYGGCGGGCAGACGRYGATGCAGTACGACGTGCTCGGGCGGATGACGCAGCGCACGGAGCCGGAGTACCAGAGCACCTGGACCTACGACACCTGCGCGATGGGCATCGGCAAGCTGTGCGCGACCAGCGCCAGCACCGACATGAGCCAGCAGTGGGTGTACGACAGCCTGGGGCGGCTGGTCAGCAACCGCACGACGGTGGTGAACGGGCCGAGCTTTGCGAGCGCGCTGAGCTACGACGCGAACGGTCGGCAAGCGACGCAGACCTGGCCGACCGGGTTGACGGTGAACTATGGGTACACACCGAAGGGCTTCCTCGGCACGGTGTCATTGGCAACGGCGGTGACGGTGAACCCGTTGCCCGCCACGCCGGGCGGCACGCCAGGAGCAAGCATCACGCTGCCGGCGGGCACGGTGCTGTGGCAGGCGCAGGCCTACAACGCGCGGGATCACCTTGAGCAGCAGCGCTACAGCAATGCGGTGGTGAGCAAGTCCGGTTATGAAGCCGCGACGGGCCGCGCGAGCAGCCTGACGACGGGCAAGGGCAACGCCACCGACGTGCTGAACCACGGCTACGTGTGGGACAGCCTGGGCCGGCTGACCAATCGCAACGATGCGAACGGCGACGGCAGCACAGGCGCGGTGACGGAGAACTTCGAGCACGATGCGCTCGGCCGGCTGCAGCGCTACACGGTGGCGGCGCCTGCGATCAGCGGGCTCGTGCGCACGGTGAGCCTGCAATACAACGCGCTGGGCAGCATCCTCTACAAGAGCGATGTGGGGGTGTACAGCTACGGCGCGCAGGGAGCGAACGCGGTGAGGCCGCATGCCGTTCAAAGCATCGAGGGAGCTGCAGCCAACACCTACGGCTTCGATGCGAACGGGAACATCGCCAGCGCGACGGCAGGCAAGTACCGCGGAGTCACCTATACCGGCTTCGATCTGCCGGACAGCCAGAGCGGCGTGCAAGGCCCTGCGGGCGGCCCGAGCTATGTGTGGAGCTACGACGAAGACCACGCGCGTATCCGCGAGGTGCGGACGATTTCGAGCGGTACCAACGCTGGCACTCGAACCACTTGGTACCTGCACCCGGACAACACGGGTGGTCTGGCCTTCGAGAGCGAGGTCAACTCACCGACGAGTCCGAGCGCAGCGAACCCTGCGGTCACGAGCAACCGGCACTACCTGAGCGCGGGCGGCCAGAGCCTCGGCGTTCTGGTCACCTCCGGAGCGCTACCGGCACTCGGCGCCACGCAGACCGCACCAGCCGTGCAGTCCAGTATGGCGGCGGTGAAGCTGGAGTACTGGCACAAGGACCATCTTGGAAGCATCGCRGCGACGACCGACCACAACGGCGACSTGACGGCSCGYRACGCSTAYGACCCGTTCGGCAAGCGCCGYTTYKCGARCGGCAACYACGACGCSGCCGGCRCGCTGGTGATCGACTGGAGCCCWKCSKTSAACAGCGGCACSGACCGCGGCTTCACCGGCCATGAGCAGCTCGAYGACATCGGGCTCACGCACATGAACGGCCG
>NZ_JBFUFP010000670.1:0-3052 GCF_056403375.1 Rhizobacter sp. P2_H2 | reverse complement strand
CGGGATGTCGGTGGCCAGCACCGAGCTGTGGCGGATCACCTCGTGCAGGATCGTCACGAAGCCGGCGCGCTCTTCGTTCGGCACCATGCGCAGCAGCGCCCGCATGCTCGGCGTGTCGCCCGGGCCGAGGCCGAACACCCGCAGCCCCTCAACGGAGAACAGCGGGTTGCCGTGGCCGCGGTGCCAGTCGAAGCTGCCCATGCGCGCCAGGTCCTGTGCGCGCGCGAGCTTCGACTTGCTGCGTTCCAGCTCCTGGCGGGTGCGCGACGAGCGCAGCAGGTAGCGCAGCCGGCCGGCCAGCAGGCTCCAGTGGGTCGACTTGACGAAGAAATCGGTGGCGCCGGCCTCGTAGGCGCGGGTGATCGACGCGTCGTCGTCGAGCCCGGTCAGCATCAGCACCGGCATCGACTCGAAGCCCGGCAGCGAGCGCAGCTCGCGGCAGGTCTCGAAGCCGTCCAGCCCGGGCATCAGCGCGTCCAGCACGACGACGTCGGGCGACCAGTCGGCCAGGATCTGGATCGCCCGCTCGCCGCTGGTGGCCTCGGTGATCGCGAAACCGCGCTCGCGCAGCGCGATGGCGGTGAGCAGCAGGTTGACCTCGTCGTCGTCCACCAGCAGCACGCGCGGCTGCCCGAGCAGGTCGTCGTCGGGCAGCGGCGCGCTCGAGCTCATGAAGTCAGCGGCCCAGCAACCGGCGCGTGGCAGCCACGACGATCACCACCTCGGCCTGCAGCGCCACGATGCGATCGTCCATGCCCTGCGTCGCCTCGCGGCGCACCATGGCTTCGATTTCTGCGCAGATTTGAGACATCTTGAGGGCCCCGATGCTCGCGGAAGACGACTTCAGCGTGTGTACCACGTGCCGGATGCCCGTCAAGTCGTGGGACGCCTGAGCATCCTGCAATTGGGGGAGAAGACGCTCGAGCGAGGTATCGAAGGCCTTCATGACCCGCTCGAGCAGCTGGTTCTCGCCGCTCGGGTCGAGCTCGCGCAGGCGGTCGAGCGCGCCGGCATCGAGCACGCCATCGGCGGCGGCCGCCGGAACAGCGGGGGCCGGAGCGGCCACGCCGCCGGTGGGCGAGCTGTCGGGATCCACAGGCGCCGCGGGGCGCAATCGTTTGGAAAGCATGGCGAGCAGTTGGCTTTGGCGGAATGGCTTGGACAGATAGTCGTCGAAACCGAGTTCGAGAAACCGTTCTTCATCCCCTCCCAGGGCATTGGCCGTCACGGCGATCACCGGCGTTTCGGTCGGCGTCAGGAAGTTGAACCGTCCCGAGCGGCTGCGCCGGAACCAGTTCAACGCCTCGACGCCGTCCATGCCGGGCATCTGGATGTCCATCAGCACCAGATCGAAGCGCCGCTCGCACAACGCCTTCAAACCCTCCAGCGCCGAGGCGCTGACCTGGACCTGGCACCCCAGCGCCCGGAGYATCTGGCCGATGACCTCCTGGTTGACCGGATTGTCTTCGATGACAAGGATCTGTGCGTTCAGCCGGGGCGTCAAGCGCGTCGCATCGGCGCGGTGGCTGGAGATGCCCAGGATCGCCTGGCGCAGCTCGGCCTTGCGCACCGGCTTCGCGACGAAGCGGTCGAAGCCGGCGCGGTGCGCCGCCCGCACGTCGTCCGGCGACGACACCGACGACAGCAGGATCATCTTCATGCCGCTGCCCGGGCGCTCCGGGCCGAGCGCCTTCAGTGCATGGGCCAGGCCCATGCCGTCGAGCCGCGGCATGTGCATGTCGACCAGCGCCAGGTCGAAGCGGGGGTCGACCGGCGTCGCGCCCGACAGGATCGCCAGCGCCTGCCGGCCGTCCTCGGCCAGCACCACCTGCATGCCCCAGGCGCCGAGCATGTTGTCGAGCACGGTGCGGTTGGTCTCGTGGTCCTCGACCACCAGCACGCGCAGGGCCGGCATCTGCGTCACGTCGAGCCCCGGCGACGTGGTGTCGCCGCCGGCGCTGTCGGCAGGCGCCATCGGCATGCTGAAGATGAAGCGCGAGCCGATGCCCGGCGAGCTCTGCACCTCGATGTCGCCGCCCATCAGCTCGACCAGCTGCTTGGAGATCGCGAGGCCCAGCCCGGTGCCGCCGTAGCGGCGCGACATGCCGCCATGCGCCTGCGTGAAGGCGCTGAACAGGCGCGGCAGCACCTCGTCCTCGATGCCGATGCCGGTGTCGCGCACCTCGAACTCCAGCCACAGCGCGCGGTCGGCCGACTGCGCCGGCATCGGCATGCGCACGTCGACGACGATCTCGCCGGCTTCGGTGAACTTGATCGCGTTGGCCACCAGGTTGGTCAGCACCTGGCGCAGCCGCAGCGGGTCGCCGTGCACGTGGCTCGGCATGCCGGGTTCCTCGCGGAAGCTCAGCTCCAGGCCCTTCTCGTGCGCGCGCGGCGCGAGCAGCTCGAGCGTGTCCTCGACCACCGAGCGCAGCGAGAAATCGACCGGCGCCAGCTCCAGCCGCCCGGCCTCGATCTTCGAGAAATCGAGGATGTCGTTGATGATCTCCAGCAGCGCCTCGCCGGAGCGGTACACCGCCTGCGCGAAGCGTTTCTGGCGGTCGTTCAGCGCGGTGCCCAGCAGCAGCTCGGTCATGCCGAGGATGCCGTTCATCGGCGTGCGGATCTCGTGGCTCATGTTGGCCATGAACTGGCTCTTGGCCTGGCTGGCGGCCTCGGCGATGTCGCGCGCGCGCTTCAGCTCGTTCTCGTGCTCCAGCTCCTCGGTGACGTCGCACACCAGGCCGTACACGCGAAGCTCGCCGTCGGGCATGCGGCGCGAGCGGGTGCGCGAGCGCAGCCAGCGCACGCCCTTGACCGGATGCTGGATGCGCACGCGGATGTCGGCCGGCTGCAGCTGTTCCTCCAGCTCGCGGCGGGCCGCCAGCAGGTGGCGGTCTTCCGGCAGCACGCGCGACAGGAAGGAGTTCGGCGTGCGCTCGAACTCGTCCTGCGGCGTGCCCCAGGTGTCGTAGCTGCTCTCGGCGAGGAAGTGGAAGCGGTCGCGCGCCGGGTTGGTGACGAACAGGCTGTCTTCCACCGTGTGCGCGAA
>NZ_JBFUFP010000669.1:0-3056 GCF_056403375.1 Rhizobacter sp. P2_H2 | reverse complement strand
CGGCAGCTTCGATGCGGGCGACTGGCTGCGCTACATCGACGTCGACTTCGGCAGCGGCGTCGACCGGCTGAAGCTGCGGCTCGCGGTGGATGCGGCCTATGCCGGCAAGCAGATCGAGCTGCACCTCGACAGCCCGACCGGCGCGCACGTCGGCACGGTCACGGTGCCGAACACCGGCGGCTGGACCACCTTCCAGGAGGTCACGACGCCGATCCAGCGCAGCAGCGGTGTGCACAACCTCTACCTGGTGGCGAAGGGCGGCCTGGGCGTCGCCAACCTCGATTGGCTGCAGTTCGAGGACTCGACCGGCACCAACACGCCGACGAATCCGCCGACCAACCCGCCCACGAATCCGCCGACCAATCCCACCACCGGCCCGGTCTCCGGCCAGACCTATGCGATCGTCGCGAAGCACAGCGGCCGTGCCCTCGACGTGCGCGAGCGCGCCACGACCGACGGCGCGGCGCTGCAGCAATGGAGCTACGGCGGCAGCAGCAACCAGCAGTGGGTCGCGCAGGGCAGTGGCAACGGGCTGTGGCAGCTGCGCTCGGTGGCGAGCGGCAAGTGCGCCGACATCACCGGCGTCAGCACCGCCAACGGCGCGGTGGTGCAGCAATGGACCTGCACCGGCGGCGCGAACCAGCTGTTCAAGCTGGAGGACCAGGGCGGCGGCTACTTCTACCTGCGCGCCTCGCACAGCAACAAGTGCCTGGACGTGAGCAACGTGTCGACGTTGGATGGCGCGGCGATCCAGCAGTGGGATTGCGCCGGCGACAACGCGCGCTGGATGTTCCGCGCGCCGTGAGGTGCTACTTCACCTGCTGCTTGCCCAGCTTGCGCGCCAGCGTGCGCCTGTGCATGCCCAGCCGCCGCGCCGTCTCGGAGATGTTGAAGCCGGTCTCGGCCAGCGTCTCGTGGATGCGTTCCCACTCCAGCGTCTTGATCGAGCTGGCGCGGTTCGTCAGCTCGACCTCGGTGGTGCCGGCCGCGCGGCCGAACGCGGCCTCGATGTCGTCGGTGTTCGACGGCTTGGCCAGGTAGTGGCAGGCGCCGAGCTTGATCGCCTCGACCGCGGTCGCGATGCTCGCGAAGCCGGTCAGCACGACGATCAGCATCTTCGGGTCGTGCGCATGCAGGGCCTGCACGCAGGCCAGCCCCGAGGCATCGCCATTGAGCTTCAGATCGACGATCGCGAAGCCCGGCGACCCGGCCTGCAGCGCGGTGCTCACGTCTTCGAGGCTCGCGGCGAGCGTGACGTGGTAGTCGCGCCGCTCGAACGAGCGCCCGAGCGTGCGCGCGAACGAGGCGTCGTCCTCGACGATCAGCAGGCGGCGTTCAGCGTTGTCCATGGCTCTCGCTCACTTCCTCGTCATCTTCTTCGGGTTCGTCTTCGGGCTCCAGCACGATCGCCGACAGTGGCAGCGTGATCTTGACCATCGCGCCGCCTTCCGGCCGGTTCGCGGCCTCCACCGTGCCGCCGATCGTGCGCGCCACGTTGACCACCAGGAACAGCCCGAGCCCGCCGCCCGGCCGGCCCTTGGTCGAGCGGTAGGGCTGGCCCAGCGTTTCCAGCAGGCCGGGTGCGAAGCCCTTGCCGGCATCGGTCACCGTCAGGGTCAGCGCGTCGCCGGCACGCTCGACATCGAGCCGCAGCCACTGCGGCGAGGCCTCCAGCGCGTTGTCGAGCACGTTGCAGATCATCTGCTGGATCGCCGAATCGGACACCATCGGCAGGTCGTCGCCGAAGCGGTTCTCGTACGCGAAGGCCTTGACCGGCCGCGTGCGGCGCCAGTCGCGCACCAGCTCGTCGAGGAAGGTCGCGAGCGTGGTCGCCTCCGACGATTCGCCGCGCGCCTCGCCGGCCGTCAGCAGGATGCCGCTGACGATCGCCTTGCAGCGCTCCAGCTGCGTCTGCATCTCGACCACCTCTTCCAGCAGCTCGGGGTCGGAGCTGAAGTGCGGCAGCCGGCGCCAGTCGCCGAGGATCACCGCCAGCGTCGCGAGCGGCGTGCCCAGCTCGTGCGCCGCGCCCGAGGCGAGCAGGCCCATGCGGACGATGTGCTCCTCTTCGGCGGCACGCTGGCGCAGGTCGGCCAGCCGCGCATCGCGGGCGCGCAGGTTGCGCTGGATGCGGGTGATGAAGGTGACCAGCAGCGCCGCGTTCAGCGCGAAGCACAGCAGCAGCCCGAGCACGAACGGGCTCGACAGGCCGCGCACGTGGTCGAGCGGGATGTCCAGCGGCCGGTAATACAGCCCGAGCCCGGCGAAGCAAACGCTGGTGACGACCACCAGCACCCAGGTGTAGCGGGGCTTCAGCAGCACCGCGCCGAGGATCACCTGCAGCAGGTACAGGAAGGCGAACGGATTGGTCGCGCCGCCGCTCAGGTACAGCTGGGCGGTCAGCATGCCCACGTCGACCAGCAGCGCGACCAGCAGCTCCACGTGCAGCACCGGCCGCCGGTTGCGCAGCCGCAGCACGCTGACCAGGTTGAACGCGACCAGGCAGTACAGCACCGCGAGCATGTGCTCCAGCGGAAGCCGGATGCCGAAACCGAAGTGCACGGTGGCGATCGTGGCGACCTGGCCGACCACCGCGATCCAGCGCAGCTGGATCAGCTGCTGCATGTTCTTCAGGCCGGCATCGGCAACGCCGACGGTCGTGGTGACCCACGGCGCGGGCGGGCCGATGGTGATGTGCTGCGGCGGGATGGAGTCAGCCGTGAGGGGCATCGTGGGGGACTGCGCTGGCGGAGGCCTGGGAGAGCGGATTCTCCCTCGACCAGCGGCCGCCGGGTCGCAGCATCCACGCCGCCCCTGCCACCATCGCGGCGAGGCCGAACCAGGTGAGGGCGTAGACGAGGTGGTTGTTGTGGAAGCTGACGACGGTCAGGCCGCCGACCGGCCACGCGTCCGAGCCTGCATCGGCGTCGACGAAATAGGGGGCGGCGTTCGGGATCCCTCGCGCCGCGGCGATGGCCGCCACGTCGCGCGAGAACCAGCGGCCGGCAGCGGGATCGTTGTGGCGCAGGAAGCCGCCGCGCGGCTCGGTCAGGCGC
>NZ_JBFUFP010000668.1:0-3060 GCF_056403375.1 Rhizobacter sp. P2_H2 | reverse complement strand
GTACTGCAACCTCGCGCACGAGCTGATCCAGCTCGGCGACTACCACCAGGCGCTCAGCCACGTCGAGGAAGGCATCGCCCGCTATGCGCGGCTCGACAACCCGCGGCTGCTCAGCGTGCTGCTGATCAACCGCGTGATCTGCCTGACCAACCTCGAGCGCGCGGCCGATGCGCTGGGCGATGTCGAGCGGCTGCTCGCGCTGCCGACCGACGCGAGCGGGCGCGGCAGCACCAACGCGAACTTCGAGACGATGGCGATCGCCGCGCTGCGCGCCGGCAACACCGCGCTCGGTGCCGAGCTGATCGAGCGCGCCTCGCAGGACAAGAGCGGCATCAAGGTGCCCGACGAGCGCATCACGCTGGTGGTCGCCACCGCCGAGGTGATGGCCGCGCGCGACCTGCTGCCGCAGGCCGCTGCGCTGCTCGCGCAGGCGCAGCCGGCGGTGCTGAACGCCGCGGCCGAAGGCCTGAGCCTGCGCGTGCGCTGCCTGTTCCACCAGGCGATGGCCGACACCCATGAGCGGCTGGGCCACGCGGCGCAGGCGCTGGCCTCGCTGCGCATCTGGCAGGCGCTGCACGTCGAGCGCGCGCAGCAGGCCTCGCGGGCGCGCTACCAGGCGGCCTCGCTGCAGACCGAGCTGCGCCGGCTGCAGCAGAACCTCGACGAGATCGAGGCGCGCCGCCGCAGCACCGAGCGCGCGAAGGCCGAGCTCGAGGCCATCAACCAGCAGCTGTCGCAGAAGATCGACGAGGTCGAGGCGCTGCAGGCCGAGCTGCGGCAGCAGGYCACGCGCGACTTCCTGACCGGCCTGTTCAACCGCCGCCACCTGAACGACGTGCTGCCGCAGATGCTGCTGCTCGCGCAGCGCGAGCAGCAACCGCTGGCGGCCGCGATCATCGACCTGGACCACTTCAAGTCGGTGAACGACCGGCACGGCCACGTGGCCGGCGACAAGCTGCTGGCCGCGTTCGGTGCACTGCTGATCGCGCACGGGCGGCGCAGCGACATCGCGTTCCGCTTCGGCGGCGAGGAGTTCTGCCTGCTGATGCCGCGCACCGATGCGTTCGCCGCGCAGCGCAAGGTCGAGGCGCTGCTCGGCGCGTGGCGCGATGAGGTGTTCCAGTTCGAGACCGGTACGCTGCACGGCAACACCTTCTCGGCCGGTGTCGCCGATTCGCTCGCCGAGCTGGCGGCGATGGAGCAGTTGCTGAAGACCGCCGACGACCGGCTGCTCGAGGCCAAGCGCAGCGGGCGCAACCAGGTGCTGGCGGCGGACCTGCGGGCCGATCCGATCGAAGCCTAGAAGCTGCCTGGATCCCCCGGGAACACCACCGGCGATTCGTAGCCGTCGGCCGACACCGCCGACACACCGAAGAACCAGTCGTCGATCACGACGTTCTTCAGCACCAGCTGGGTTGCATCGCCCGCGACGAAGCGGCTGCGCTGCCACTGCGGTGCGGTCGTCTCGCGCCACCAGACACGGTACCCGGCCACGCCCGGCTGTGCCTGCCACTTGACTGTGGTGTCCGGCGTCACCGCACCCCCGATCGACACCCCCTTCGGCGGCATCGGCGCGTTCGCCATCGCGGCCAGCGTCACCGCGTTCAGCCGCGTCACCTGCGCGAGGTACGGGAAGTCGACGCCGTCGATCGTGTCGCCGTAGGCGATGCCGCCCTCGGTGCGCAGGTCCTGGTGCTGGCGCGTGTAGTCCTCGTGCGCCTCGGTCACGCGCACCGCCGGGATGCCGGCATCGAGGAACGGCACCTGGTCGCCGCCGCGGCCGTAGCGGTCGGTGCGGTAGACCATCTGCACGCGCAAGTTGGTCAGGTAGCGTTCCGACAGGCTGGCCATGAAGCGCGCGATGTTGCGCGACGGCGAATCGACCTCGCCGCCGTTGTAGCGCCGCTTGCCGGCCTGCGCCGGCGTCTCGACCGCCTTGGTCCCTTCGGAGAACACGCGCACCGTGCCGTTGTCGTGCACGCCGTCCTGGCCGCGGCTGTTGCCGACGATGTCGTTGTTCAGGTCGGCCTGCACCTGCCAGCCCTCGACCTTGGCATGGTCGACCAGCACCTTGCCGCCGTACAGGCCCTGCTCCTCGCCGGACAGCGCGGCATAGACGATGGTCGCGCGGAACTTGTATTTCGACAGCACCCGCGCCGCCTCCATCAGCGCGGCGACCCCCGACGCGTCGTCGTTCGCGCCAGGCGCGTCGCTGGTCGCATCCATCACGTCGCTGACGCGCGAGTCGAGGTGGCCGGTGATCACGATCACGCGCTGCGGCTCGGTGGTGCCACGCTGCACCGCGACGATGTCCATCACCTCGGTCGGCTGCGGCAGCCGCGGGCCGGTGAAGGTCTGCGACGGCGTCGCCACCTGCAGGCAGCCGCCGCAGTCGCGCGACAGCGCGGCGAAGCGCGACTGCACCCAGCGGCGCGCCGCGCCGATGCCGCGCGTCGGCGAGGTGGTGTCCGAGGCGGTGTGGCGCGTGCCGAAGGCGACCAGGTGGGTGATGGTGCTGCGCAGTTCGTCGGGGCTGACGGCGGCGGCGATCTCGCGCAGCGCCGGCTGGTCCGGGAACGGCGCCGGGTCGGGCGCCGCGTGCGCAGCGCCCGCGATCGAACACAAGGCCAGCAGGCTCAGGCGAATCAGCTTCATCATGGAATCCAGGTGAGGGGAAGGTGGATCATGCCGGCTCGGGCCACGGGAAGCGCCCGTTCAGCACCGGCACGTCGCGCAGCCGCGCGACGCTGAAATCGATGAAGGCGCGCAGCTTCGCGGTGGCGCGGCGGCCTTCGAGGTGCACCAGCTGCACCGGCACCGGTGCCGGCTCGTGCCCGGCCAGCACGATGCGCAGCCGCCCGGCGCGCACGTCGTCGGCCACCTGGTATGACATCGCCCGCGCCAACCCGTGCCCGGCCAGCGCGGCAGCGATCGCCATCTCGCCGGTGTTGCCCACCAGCTGCATGCGCGGTTGCACGCTCTCGCCGCGCGTGCCGAACGCCCACGGCACGTTCACCGCGCCGTGCTGCGAGAAGCCGATCGCCGCATGCTGCGCCACGT
>NZ_JBFUFP010000667.1:0-3077 GCF_056403375.1 Rhizobacter sp. P2_H2 | reverse complement strand
GATCGACGCCGCGTGCGACGTCGACCAGCGCCCGCCGAGCCATCCGGCCAGCACGTCGCCGGTGCCGGCAGTGGCCAATGCGGCGTTGCCGGTCGGGTTGATGATCGGCGCGCCACCCGGCGCTGCGATCACGCTGCCCGAGCCCTTCAGCAGCACGACGGCCCGCAGTTCGTCGGCCAGTGCCTGCGCAGCGCGCAGTCGATCGGCCTGCACGCTCGCGGTGTCGCGGCCGAGCAGCCGCGCGGCCTCCAGCGGGTGTGGCGTCAGCACGGCCGGCCGGCCGCCACGGCCGCGCGCGATCAGCAACTGCCGCAGGCCGGTGTCGGCGGCGATCGCGTTCAGTGCATCGGCATCGAGTACCAGGCGGGCAGCCTGGCCGATCACCCGTGGCAGCACGGCACGCACCGCGGCCCCACCGCCACAGCCGCAGACCACGGTGGCTTCGCGCAGCAGGTCGTCTTTCCACAGCGCCCGCCTGATCATCAGCTCGGGGTGCTCGCCGTCGAGTGCCGGGCCGGTCTCGTCGAGCCAGCTCAGGTACGTGCGGCCTGCGCCGGCCGCATGCCCTGCGCGCGCGGCCAGCAGCGCGGCGCCCGCCATCCCCGGTGCGCCACCGATCACGACCAGGTCGCCGAAGCTGCCCTTGTGCTGCGCATGCGCGCGCTGCCAGCCGGCGGCGGGTGGCGCGGCGCCGAGTGAGGAGTCGACCGATCCGGGGTCGATGTCGACGCCGAGGGTTTCGAGCCAGACCTTGCCGCAGCGGTCGCGCCCCTGGCCGGTGAACAGCCCCGGCTTCAGCGTCAGCAGCGACAGCGTGTGCGTGGCCGTCACGCAGGCATCGCCATGCGGCTGGCCGGTGTCGGCATCGAGGCCCGACGGCACGTCGATCGCGAGCACCGGGCAGGCGAGGGCGTTGAGCCGGTCGATCAGCGCCGCCAGCGCACCTTCGGGGGCGCGGCTCGCRCCGATGCCGAGCAAGGCGTCGAGCGCAATGTCACCGGCGCGGCCGAAACCGAGGGGCGGCTGCTCGACCCACTGCAGGTCTGCGGCGAGCGCCAGCGCATGGGCCTGCTTCGCGTCGCCGCGCAGCCGTGATGGATCGCCCGCCAGCGTCACGAAGGTCTCGATGCCGGTGCGGCGCAGCGCGATGGCGGCCACCAGGCCGTCGCCGCCGTTGTTGCCCGGCCCGATCGCCACCCAGGCACGCCGCGTGTGCGGCGCGAGCGCCCGGGCGAGGCGCGCCACGGCATCGCCGGCGCGCTGCATCAGCATGAACGGCGGCACCGCCTGCAGCGCCGTGGCCTCGATCTCCCGCGTGCGTGCCAGCCCGTGCAGCGGCCAGGCAGGGGTTCCGGCATGGATCCGCTGCAGCATCGCGTTCACTCAGCGCCGCAGGCGCTCGATGCCCAGGCCGTCGATGTCGATCGCCGGCGCGCGCTGCGCGAGCTGGTCGGCCAGCACGCGTGCCGAGCCGCAGGCGAGCGCCCAGCCGCTGGAGCCATGGCCCAGGTTCAGCCAGATGCCGGCCAGCCCGCTCGCGCCCAGCACCGGTGGGCCGTCCGGCAGCATCGGCCGCGCGCCTTTCCAGCGCTGCGCCTGGCTCATGCGCGCCGCGCCCGGGAACCAGTCGTTCAGCACCTTGTACAAGGTGTCGAGCGAGCCCTTGTTCATCGCCTGCGCAGAGCCGCCCAGCTCGGCGCTGCCGGCCACCCGCACGCGTGAGCCCATGCGGCTCACGGCGACCTTGTACCGCTCGTCCATCAGCGCCGAGCGTGGGCCGACGTCGGGGTGCGCCTCGTGGTGGCGCAGCGGCGCCGTCACCGAGTAGCCGTAGACCGGCGCGAGCGGCAGGCGCAGCCCGTGCGGCGTCAGCAGCTGCGGTGCGCCCATCGCGGCGCAGACGACGATCGCGTCGAAGGTCTGCGTCTGCGGTTCGGCGATCGCCGGTGGCGCGCTGCGGCGGCCGCTGTCGCTGCTCGGTGTCGCGAGCGTCGATTCGTCGGCCGACAGCTGCAGGTGCGTGAGCTGCGGCCGCAGGCCGGGTTCGATGCGGCTGACGGTGGAGTGGAAGTTGAAGCGCGCGCCCAGGCGCTGCGCCTCGGCGCGCATCAGCCCGGCGAACTGGCGGCAGTTGCCGACCTCGTCGTTCGGCAGGTAGAGGCCGCCGTGCAGCGGGGTGTCGGGGTTCAGCCCGGGTTCGACGCGCCGGCATTGCGCCGCATCGAGCGTCTCGAAGCGGATGCCCAGGTCGTGCAGCATCGCGATGCCGGCCTGCGCATGGGCCGCGTCGCGCGCCGTGCGCCACAGCACCAGGTAGCCGTCGGTGCGCTCGTACTCGAGCTGCAGCGTGGCGGTCAGCTTGTGCAGGCGGTCGCGGCTGAACAGCGCGAGGCGCTGCATGCGCGAGCGGTTCGCGCGGAAGCTGTGCAGGCTGCTGGCGCGCCACCAGCGCCACATCCAGCCGAGCGTCGCCAGGTCGAGCGTCGGGTTCACGCGCACCGGCGAGTGCTTGCTGAACAGGTGGCGCAGCACCTTGCCCGGCATGCCCGGGGCGGCCCACGGCGTCACGTAGCCGGGCGCGATCACGCCGGCGTTCGCGAAGCTGGTTTCCGCGGCCACGCTGCCGCGGCGTTCGAACACCGTCACGTCGTGGCCGTCGGCGGCCAGTTCGTACGCGGACGTGACGCCGACGATGCCGGCGCCGATCACGGCGACGCGCATCAGGCGGCCTCCGCGTCGGACAGCGTGCGCTCGATCGCGAGCGAGACGTCGAGCACGGTGTCGTCGCGCAGCGCGCTGCTCCACACCATCAGGCCGACCGGCATCTCGCCGGTGCGGTGGCAGGGCAGCGAGAGCGCGCAGCCGTCGAGCATGTTGACGACCGACGGGTTCCGCAGCAGGCGCGCGTTGGTCGAGAAGAAGGCGTCGTCGCCGGCCAGGTCGGACACGAGGGGCGCGACCATCGGCACGGTGGGGCTCAGCAGCGCATCGAACGGCGCGAGGCGCGGCGTCATGCGGGCGATCCAGCCTGCGCGGGCCTGCAGCAGCGCGATGTAGTCGGCCGCGCTCATGCGCTC
>NZ_JBFUFP010000666.1:0-3078 GCF_056403375.1 Rhizobacter sp. P2_H2 | reverse complement strand
GCCGTAGGCGCAGGCCAGCGACACCGTGGCGCCCTGTTCGCGCAGGCGCTCGGCGAGCCAGTCGCGCCCGCTGGTGCCGCGCACCACCAGCACGCGGCGGCCCGCCCAGGCCTGCGTGCGCAACTGCATCCACAGCGCCTCGGAATCGAACTGCGCCGCATCGGCCGCCGGCTCGACGATCTCCAGCACGCCCAGCGCGCGCAGCACGCGCGTCGTGCCCGGCCCCGGCGAGGCCGCCTGCAGCGCCGCCGGCCAGGCGGCCCCGGGTGGGCGCTGCGCGAAGAACTGCTCGGCCGCATTCGGGCTCACGAACATCACGAGACCGACGCTGCCGAGCCCTTGCCACGCGGCGTGCAGTTCGGTGGGGTCGTCGACCGGCCGGATGTCGATCAGCGGCAAGGCCTGCGCATCGAGCCCGGCCGCACGCAGCCCGTCGACCCACTCGCGCGCCTGGGCCGCAGGCCGCGTGACCAGCACCCGCAGCGACGCAGCGACGTCAGCTGCCCCCGAGGTAGGCATCGGCACCCGCGGACCTCAGTTGCGCCGCGGCCAGTTCGCCCAGGCTGCGGGCGGCGCGAGCGTCGGCGACGACAGCCGCCGAGGTCGTGTGCAGCAGCGGGCGCGTCGGGTCGTCGACATGGCCGAGCGCCGCGGTGAGGCGCAGCGTCGCGCCGTCCCACACCGCATGCGCAGCCAGCGGCATGCTGCAGCTGCCGCCCAGCGAGCGCGACACCGCGCGCTCCGCCTCGGCGACCCACCACGTGGGCCGGTCGGCCAGCTGCGCCAGCGCATCGCGCAGCGCCGGCTGGTCGCTGCGGATCTCGATGCCCAGTGCCCCCTGCCCGGCCGCCGGGATCATCTCGTCGACCGCGAACAGCGCGCGGATGCGCTGCGCGAGGCCCAGCCGCTTCAGCCCGGCCGCGGCCAGCACGATCGCGTCGTACTGGCCGTCGTCGAGCTTGCGCAGCCGGGTGTCGAGGTTGCCGCGCAGCGGCTCGATGCGCAGGTCGGGCCGCCGCGCCAGCACCTGCGCGACGCGGCGCAGGCTGGAGGTGCCGACGCACGCGCCCTGCGGCAACGCGTCGAGCGTCGCATGGTGGTTCGAGACGAAGGCGTCGCGCGGATCCTCGCGCTCCAGCACCGCGGCCAGCTCGAAGCCCTCCGGCAGTTCCATCGGCACGTCTTTCAGCGAATGCACCGCGAGGTGCGCGCGCCCGTCTTCGAGCGCGGCTTCCAGCTCCTTGACGAACAGGCCCTTGCCGCCGACCTTCGACAGCGTGCGGTCGAGGATCTGGTCGCCGCGGGTCGTCATGCCCAGCAGTTCGACGCGCAGGCCGAAACGTTGTTGCAGCAGATCGCGCACGTGTTCGGCCTGCCACAGGGCAAGGCGGCTTTCGCGGGTGGCGATGACGAGGGGTTCGGGCAGAGAGGACATCGACAAATGCTATCAGCGCGCTGCTACCATCGCGGTTCGTAACCAAGTTACAGCCTCGACGAGGCCCTGAGGACAAAGATGCCACGCGCCACACCTGCCCCCAAGTCCCCCGTCCCACGCAAGAGCAGCACACGCAGCAGCGCGGCCGAGGCCGCCGACAAGAACCGCCCGCTGGTCGACGACATCCGCCTGCTCGGCCGCATCCTCGGCGACGTGATCCGCGAGCAGGAGGGCCAGGGCGCGTTCGACCTGATCGAGCGCATCCGCCAGCTGTCGGTGGCGTACCGCCTGAAGCGCGACGCACAGGCCGGCAAGACCTTCGACCGGCTGCTCAAGAGCCTGAGCGGCGACCAGACGGTCAGCGTGATCCGCGCCTTCAGCTACTTCTCGCACCTGGCCAACATCGCCGAGGACCGCCACCACGTGCGCCGGCGCGAGCACCACGAGCGCCAGGGCCACCTGCAGGAGGGCTCGCTCGCGATGAGCTTCGAGCGCCTGGCCGAGGCCGACGTGCGCGCAGCCGACATCGCCGGCGTGCTGCAGCGCGCCTTCATCTCGCCGGTGCTGACGGCGCACCCCACCGAGGTGCAGCGCAAGAGCATCCTCGACGCCGAGCGGGCCATCGCCGAGCTGGTGGGCCAGCGCGACGAACTGCACGGCGCACGCGCGCTGGCCGGCAACGAGGCGCTGCTGCGCGCCCGCGTCACGCAGCTGTGGCAGACGCGCATGCTGCGCTACACCAAGCTGACGGTGGCCGACGAGATCGAGAACGCGCTCAGCTACTACCAGGCGACCTTCCTGCGCCAGATACCGAAGCTGTACCAGGAGATCGAGGAGGCGCTGCCGGGCCACCCGATCGCGCCGTTCTTCCGCATGGGCAACTGGATCGGCGGCGACCGCGACGGCAACCCGAACGTCAGCGCCGAGACGCTGCAGATGGCGCTGCGCCGGCAGAGCGAGACGGTGCTGCGCTTCTACCTGACCGAGGTGCACGAGCTGGGGGCCGAGCTGTCGATCTCGGCCACGCTCGCGCCGGTGACGGCCGAGATGCAGGCGCTGGCCGAGCGCTCGCCCGACCACAACGCGCACCGCGAGGACGAGCCCTACCGCCGCGCGCTGATCGGCATGTACGCGCGGCTCGCCGCGACGCTGCAGGCCTTCACCGGCACCGAGGCGCTGCGCCACGCGGTGGCGCCGCAGGATCCGTACCGCCGCAGCGACGACTTCCTCGCCGACCTGAAGGTGATCGAGACCTCGCTGCGCTCGCACCATGCCGATGCGCTGATCGCGCCGCGCCTGCGCCCGCTGATGCGCGCGGTGCAGGTGTTCGGCTTCCACCTGGCCACCGTCGACCTGCGCCAGAGCTCGGACAAGCACGAGGCGGTGGTCGCCGAGCTGCTGAAGACCGCGAAGATCGAGGCCGATTACTCCTCGCTCGACGAGCCGGCGCGCCGCACGCTGCTGCTGCGCATGCTGAACGACGCGCGGCCGCTGCGCGTGCACGGCGCGGCGTACTCGGAGCACGCGGTGGGCGAGCTGGCGATCTTCGAGGCGGCGCTGCAGATGCTCGACCGCTACGGCCGCGAGGCGCTGCGCCACTACATCATCTCGCACACCGAGGACGTGAGCGACCTGCTGGAGGT
>NZ_JBFUFP010000665.1:0-3078 GCF_056403375.1 Rhizobacter sp. P2_H2 | reverse complement strand
AACTACCACCGGCAACTCGCCACCCGTCAGGCCATCCCGGCCTGACTCACACCAACCGGCCTCCTCGAAAGCCGGGGCGATTCAGTATGGTCTTGGGACCCTTTGACGTGCTGTACGCCACCACTGGGGTTCGGCGACGGGAGTGCGCCCCTTCGAATTGCCGAATTCTCGAAGTCGCCTGCAGCCCATCCAGCACCGGCATTTGCGGGTCCATCAGGATGACGCCAAAGCTCCGTTCGCAGGCAAGGTGGACCGCTTCAGCACCGTCCGAAGGGAGCAGGGCCGAGATGCCGCATTGTTCGAGCAGTTCAGAGGCCTTCATGAGATGGCTGGGGTTGTCGTCCACCACCATGACAGTCAGGCCGCCGTTCACGTCGAACGGCTGCTGCGGCGCATGGAGGAATGCGCTCTTCTTCCCTGGAGTTGGCTCGAAGGCCCACTGGGGGTGAAACCAGCATTTCAAGCCTCTCAGGAAGCCGCCTGAGCCCGGAGCGTCTCGAAGAAAACTGTTCACCTGAGCCTCGCAACTTGAACACCGACGTAGCAGCGTTGCATCTAGGAGGAGCCAAGTCTGTGCGCTGTCCCACGTGCTGTCAGCTCCTCAAGCAAGTCCCTTCGAGCGCTCGAGGCGCTGGTGGGCAGGCAACAGACGGGTGGCCTCCTCGCTTACAGCGTCTAGCGAGCGTGTCCTGCTTTTCCATCGCTCCGAAGCGCCCAGAATGTATCCGTGCGTCCGGCGCGTTGTCGGTGCCTCCGTCTTCGGGTCAAATCATGAACTGCTCTCATGACCTTCGGTACCAGTCGCTCTGGTTGTATGGCCGTGCGCTTGTGTTTCCTTGCGACATTGAAGGGCATGTTGAGTTGGACGCGCTCAGCGCGCGAGGCCTCGAGAACTATCTGTACGCGCGCGCCATGGTCGGGCGCGAGTTCGCGTTCCCGTCGGTGACGCCGAACGTACAACATTGAGCTTGGCCCGGTACGTGACGGCCCCGCCACTTGCGTCGCGGCGCTCGACAGCGCCCTTCCTCGTCTTGCGGCGCTAGCTGGTAGCTCGCCAGACGTTATGACGCTGTTAGGCTCGGCGCCGGACCGGGTACGCTCCGGCTTCCTGATGCACTTAATGGCGCAACTCGTCGCGTTTCTCGGCCAGGAAGGTATGCATCATGAAATCTGCTCCCACTCGGCGTGGTGCTGCCGAACRGATGATCAGGAGCCTGCGCGCAACTCACCCTTACGGGCGGCGCTCCCGGAAACTGTGCGCGAGCGAACATAGACGAAAGCTGACATCAATCAGCCCAGGGCGGTCCGTTCCCCCTGTATGTGCGCCATCGCACATACACGCGAACGGCGTTGGTTGATCCTGGAGTCATGGGCCTCGTTTCGCCAGAAGCAGCACTCAAAATTGACGTCGTTTGGCAAGCACTGCGTCGACGGCTCTTGCATGACCCTGACTTTGCGCTTCTGCTGCGCGCGATCGATGAGGCAAATTTCTTGCTGACCGTTGCCATCGAGACATGTAACGGCGTGGAACTGGATTCGCGGTTTCACGAGGGCAGCGATGCAAACTTGGCTTATGGCAAAGATGCACTGCCGCTGCCAAGCAGCGTAGATTGCTGAAGCGGGGATGTAGCGAGGCCGCAAGTAGTTGATTATTAATGTGATCAGGGGATTGCAAATCCGTTGAGGCCAGTCCGCTGTTGGTGGCGAGCCACTGCTGACGGTGCCAGGTCGAGAGACCTAGTTCAGGCCCGGCGCCGACGTTCATGCTGGTGCAGCGACCGGCGCACATCGACCCACCGGCGACATTGGTCCGGCTCGGATCGAGCGTCGGAGACCTGACATTCATGAGGCACGGTCGGGGCTTCGAATTTCAACCAGAGTTGCCGGTCGGAAACTCAACTGAGGCGCCGCGAATCTGATCATCGTGCCGTGTACCGATGAGGATGCGATGAGGCCTGTCAGCTTATTCATACCTTCGCGTTTTTCCCTTCTCCTGCTCCATTTCACGGATCAGAAAATAGTTCAATGTTGTTCGAAGGACGGCGATAGCGCCATGGTGTCGCCGGTGCTGGCAAATTTCGCGTTTTGATCCATGGTGTCGCTCGCGTAGTGAGGAATCTGGCTTTTCTGCAACTTCCTCCAAGTTGAAGACTGAGGGGCCACCTGTCCCCAGGTGGCCCAAGTCCAAGTTTTTGTCTGAACCTACTTCTTCACGTTCTTTTGTGCCATGTCATAGCTTTCAAACAACGCCCCATATGCGGGTTCGACGTGGTCGACAAAGACCTTGGCGAATTCCATTGCTTCTGGGCGATTCCAAGTGTGCATCACCTCTGTAATCACCGCGAATGTGTCAGTTGGCATTGCGCCCGCCTGCGTGACCCGGGCAATTGAGATGTCGGTTGCCATCTTCGACCAATTGCCCGAGGCATCCACAATGCAGAACACTTTGTATCCCTGTGCGAGAGCGCTGAGTGCAGGAAATACCATGCAAATGCTCGTGAGCGTGCCTGCGATGAGCAATGTCTTCCGCTTGGTCTTCTCGACGGCTTCGACAAAGGGGCGGTGATCCCACGCGTTGATCGGGCCTTCGCGCGGAACGTACACCACATCGGGGTTGCTCAGAAGGATATCGGGAATGATCGGACCATTGGGACCACCGGGAACTGATGCCGTTGCGACGGTCGGGATCTTCGCGATCTTCGCGATCTTCGCTGCCTTCGCAAGAGCAACTACGTTGTTGCGGAGTTCCCGGTACTCCATATCACGGACCAACTGGAACAAGCCGCTCTGATGATCTATCAGCAGCAATACAGCATCGTTTGGGTCAATCATCCATTTGTTTGTCATGTCATTTCCTTTGGTTTTGGAACTGGATGCACCGCCTGCAGCGGCGTCTTTGTTTGCGGCTGTCGCCGACGCGGTCAGCAATGTCGCTGCGCCAACTGCAGCGCCGCTAACAAGCATCTCTCTACGCTTCATGTGTTTCTCCGTGGGGATTGAATGTGCTGCCTTCGGCAGCGGGGATCGTGCGATTCCAGCGCACGAAGACGTCGTCGGCAGCCGGGACCTTGGTCATGG
>NZ_JBFUFP010000664.1:0-3079 GCF_056403375.1 Rhizobacter sp. P2_H2 | reverse complement strand
CCGATGGGCTGCTGAGCGTCAGCGCGCGCGAGGAGGTGTCGGGCGTCGAGGCCGCGATCACCGTGAAGCCGAGCTACGGCCTGTCCGACGACGAGGTCGCGCGCATGCTGACCGAGAGCTTCAGCACGGCCGAGGCCGACATGCGCGTGCGCAGCCTGCGCGAATCGCGCGTCGAGGCCGAGCGCATGCTGCTCGCGACGCGTTCCGCGCTCGAGGCCGACGGTGACCTGCTGGGCGCCGACGAGCAGGCCGCGATCACCCACTTGCTCGCGGCGCTCGAAGCCAGCCGCGATTCCGAAGATCACCACCAGATCGACGCCGCCGTCGAGGCGCTGGCCAAGGGCACCGAAGCCTTTGCGGCCGAGCGCATGAACCGCGGCATCCGGCAGGCGCTGGCCGGCCGACGCGTCGAGGAAGTCTGAGCCCCATGCCTGTCATCAAGATCCTGCCCCATCCCGAGTACTGCCCCACCGGCACGCAGATCACCGCCACGCCGGGCACCTCGGTCTGCGAGGCCCTGCTGGAGAACGGCATCGAGATCGAGCACGCCTGCGAACTGAGCTGCGCGTGCACGACCTGCCACGTGGTGGTGCGCGAGGGCTTCTCGTCGCTCGGCGAGATGGATGAATCCGAGGAAGACCTGCTGGACCGGGCCTGGGGGCTGGAGCCGCAATCGCGGCTGTCGTGCCAGGCGATCCTGTCGCAGACCGACGTGACGATCGAGATCCCGAAGTACACGATCAACCACGCCAAGGAAAACCACTGATTCCCGTGGGTACGTCCACAGATAAAAAAACCGCCTGATCCACGCGGATCAGGCGGTCCGGAAAGGGCTGGGCCCTACTGAGGAGATAGACGACAAGCGCATCGCTCTTGCCGACTGGGTTCTAGCAGGAGTTGTGCCAGCTTTGGTGTGTCTGTGTGGCGCAGGGCTTTTCCGTTCCTCGCGAATTCACTAAACCGAAGTGCACGCTGAGCTTCAGCGCAGGCTGGACAGCAAACGCCGTCTCATCCTTGGATGAAAACCAGGGTCCGGATGCCACTGCTGGCTCAGGCGGCCTGCTCGACGTGGCCATGCCGCGTGTAGAGGAAGTCCAGCACCTCCTTGCGGTAGTGCACGTACTTGGGGTCCTCGGCGAGCTCGACACGGTTGCGCGGCCGCGGCAGCTCGATCGACAGGATCTCGCCGATCGTCGCCGCCGGCCCGTTGGTCATCATCACGATGCGGTCCGACAACAGCACCGCCTCGTCGACATCGTGCGTCACCATCACCACCGTGCTGTGCGTGCGAGCGACGATTTTCAGCAGTTCGTCCTGCAGGTGGGCACGGGTGAGCGCATCGAGCGCGCCGAACGGCTCGTCCATCAACAGCACCTTGGGCTCCATCGCCAGCGCCCGCGCAATGCCCACGCGCTGCTTCATGCCGCCGGAGATCTCGTGCGGGCGCTTGGCCGCGGCATGCCCCATGTTGACGAGCCCCAGCGCCGCCAGGGTTCGCTCCTTCAGTTGCGCCTTCGACTCGCTCGCGCCGTACACCCGCTCGACCGCCAGATGCACGTTCTCGTGGCAGGTGAGCCACGGCAGCAGCGAGTGGTTCTGGAACACCACCGCGCGCTCGGGCCCCGGCGCAGCGATCTCTCGCCCGTCGCAGATCAGCGAGCCCCCAGTGGGCAGCGTGAGCCCTGCGATCAGGTTCAGCAGCGTCGACTTGCCGCAGCCCGAATGCCCGATCAGCGTGACGAACTCGCCCTTCGCGACCGACAGGTCGATCTCGCGCAGCGCGTGGAAGCGGCCCTTCTTCGTGTGGAACACCATCTCGGCCTGGTGCACTTCGATGAATCCGGTCATGCTCAGACCTCCTCGTAGGTGAAGCGTTTGGCCACCGCGATCAGCGCCCATTCGAGCAGCAGCCCGACGATGCCGATCACGAAGATCGCGATCAGGATGTGCGTGACGTTCAGGTTGTTCCACTCGTCCCAGACCCAGAAGCCGATGCCGACGCCGCCGGTCAGCATCTCGGCCGCGACGATCACCAGCCAGGCCGTGCCCACGCTCAGCCGCACGCCGGTCAGCATGTACGGCAGCACCGCAGGGAACAGGATGCGCGTCATCACCTTCCACTCCGACAGGTTCAGCACGCGCGCCACGTTCAGGTAGTCGGCCGGCACGCGCTGCACGCCGACCGCGGTGTTGATGACCATCGGCCAGATCGAGCAGATGAAGATCGTCCAGATCGCCGCCGGGTTCGCCGCCTTGAACACCAGCAGCCCGATCGGCAGCCACGCGAGCGGCGACACCGGCCGCAGCAGGCTGATCAGCGGCGAGGCCATGTGGTTCAGGAAGCTGAAGCGCCCGATCAGGAAGCCCACCGGGATGCCGACCAGCGCCGCCAGCCCGAAGCCGATCGCCACGCGTTGCAGCGAGAACAGGATGTTCCAGCCGATGCCCTGGTCGTTCGGGCCCTTGCTGTAGAACGGATCTGCAAACAACTTGACCGCTTCGGTGAAGGTGGCGGCCGGCGTCGGGAAGCTGCCTCCCTTCATCGTCAGCAGCGCCCAGATGGCGACCAGCAGCGCGACGCCGATGACCGGCGGCAGCACCTTCAGCAGCAGCGCGTTCCAGTCGACGGCGCGCCGCGGCGGCGGCGTGGCGGGCACGGGTGTGGACGGAAGCGGCGGCGGCCTCACGACCACCGGCGGGGCCGCAGGAGCCTCGTCGCCGGCATCGCGCGGGGAATGGAACACGGCACTCACCATGGCGTTCTCCTGTGTGGCCCGCTCAGGCCTTGAGCTTGAAGCTGTCGGCGTACTTCGCCGGTTCCTTGCCGTCCCAGACGACGCCGTCGATCAGCTTCGCGCTGCGCAGCGGCTCCTTCGGCACGTTCACCTTCATCGCGCTCGCGGCCTGCTTGTAAAGCTCGATCTGGTTGATCTGCTTCGCGACGCCGAGGTAGTCCGGGTGCTCCTTCAGCAGCCCCCAGCGCTTGTGCTGCGTCAGGAACCACATGCCGTCGCTCAGGTACGGGTAGTTCACCGCGCCGTCGTTGAAGAACTTCATGTGGTTCGGGTCGTCCCAGGTC
>NZ_JBFUFP010000663.1:0-3091 GCF_056403375.1 Rhizobacter sp. P2_H2 | reverse complement strand
GTGCTGTACCAGCGGCGCGGCGTCTGCCAGGACTTCGCCCACCTGATGATCGCCTGCCTGCGCGGGCACGGGCTGCCGGCGCGCTACGTGTCGGGCTACCTGCTGACCGATCCGCCGCCGGGGCAGCCGCGGCTGCTGGGCGTCGATGCGTCGCACGCCTGGGTGGCCGCGTACTCGCCGGCGCACGGCTGGGTGGAGTTCGATCCCACCAACAACCAGCTGGCCGACGAGCGCTACATCACGCTCGCCTGGGGCGCCGACTTCGCCGACGTGGTGCCGCTGCGCGGCGTGATCCTCGGGGGCGGCGAGCAGCAGCTGGATGTGTCGGTGAGCGTGATGCCGGTCTGAAGGCGGCCTGATGCCGGGTTGGGTGTAGTTCATCTGTACAGCGAACGAACTGGCCGGCACCGCCACTCAGCGTGCAGTGCCCCTGGATGTCCTCGGTGAGCCGGAGTGAGTCGAGAGGGGGGCCGTTTGAGCTTGAGGAGACTTGCTCATGTACGGCGCAGCCTTTCTTCATCCGCACGGTAGGCCGTATTGCGTGTCACTTCGCAAGAACGGGGCCGATCTCCCGATCGCTCGTGCGATCGAAGATCCGGCAGAGCGTGCCAAGGAGGCCGTGGCCCAGCTGAAGGCACTGGTCGAAGACAAGATCCAGTCCAAGGTCGACAAGCTGGCGAAAGAGCTGCTGCGCAAGGGGCTGGTGACCCTGGACAAGCACGGCGACTACCAGCCGGGAGTGCGACCTTCCTGTGCGCCCCGCTATGCACGTGTGCGGAAACTGCCGGCCAAGGCACGGCGGCGGGCCGAGTTCGCGATCCGGCGCGGCCTGGATCGTCCGCGCACCGAGGGCAGCAAGGCCTTCAGGAGCGGCGGCGATGCCGGGACGCTGGTGCCGACCGTGACGGGTTCCTCGGCATTTTTGTGGGCGGACTGCGCGCTGTTCCGCACCGGATTGAATGCCGCGACCGCATCGACCGGCCCCGGCTTCGAGCCTCCTGCAGGGGGGCTGCAGGCGCTGGGGATCGCAGGCGGCGTGGCGGCCGGCTGCTCGTTGCTCGACGGCCTGGACATGTTCAACATGTTCCTCGACACGGTTGACGAGCAGGACCGCTGGAAGGTCGAGGTGGTCGTCTTTTATCGGCACTTCAAGGCATACCTTGCCAACCGTGCGGCGAAGGAGCACTCGAGCTCGGAAGAGGTTCACAACCCTGCGGAGGAGAAGCTCTCGAGCCCGGAAGAAGTTTGCGGCTTCCTCCGCTGCCGGACGGCACTCTCTCGATGCAAGCTGTTCGACAAGGCGGCGCGCCAGGCGTGGAGGCGCTGCTGCGCCGCCACGCTGCGAGACACCGGCTTGACGACCGTCAGCACGTCGCTGGGCGTCGTCGGCATGGGCATGAAGATCGCGTCGGGCGCCAACCTCGCGTCGCTGGGCCTGAGCGGGGCCGGCATGGGGCTGGGGGCGGCGGCTCCGCCCCTCTCGTTGGCGTCCGCCGGCATCGATGTCGTGGTCGGACGCCAGGAGATCAGCTTTCGCAAGAAGGAGTACCGCCGCTGCAAGGCCCACTGCGGGCATCTCCAGCAGCAGATCGACAGCCTGAAGGACACCTCCGCAGCGCAGCGAAGCGCCGACCGCGACCTGCTCATCCAGGTGTTGAACGGCGCGCTGAAGCGTCAGCGGCGTCTGATGAAGCAAGCCCGCTACGAGATGCGTTGCGGGCGCGCGCGGTTGGCCAAGGGCGTTGCCAATGCGGCCGTGGCAGCTCCGCTGGCGACCGGCGCGCTCGTCACCGCGTTCGTCGCGACGAACGCGGTGGTATGGCCTGTCGGTGTGGCCGCCACGGTCGTGGGCGGGGCCGTCAGCGCGGCGTATCTGGGAAGCTATGTCGGGAAGGCGGCGACGCGGGAGGCCATGCGCGCCCGTCTGCGCCGCGAGCAGTACGATGCCACGCTGCTGGCTGCCACCACCTCGGCCGCGGACCGGGCCGGTCTGCGCGCGGAAATGAAAGAAGAGGGGAAGGAGAGGCCGCTGCTGTCGGTGGCGAGGACTTCGGGCTACTGGACCGGCGGCCGGGATGGCTTTGCCGGCAGGACCATCCACACCGTCAATCCCGACACCCAGGCGGTCGCCGCGTTGGATGAATTCGCCGGGCTGCTGGCACGCCGACCCGCCGGGGGCCATCCGGACGTGCTTGAGCCCCACATCAAGGCGGTGGTGGCTGTTGCCAATATCGACGAGGCGCTGTTCGACGACATTGAGAGGATGATCCGCGCACGCTCCGACAAGCTGCGCAAACGGGGCGTGCATCCGCGCGACATCGAGTGGCAGGAGCTGATGGATCGCCGCCGGGAGTACGGCGCTGTCTTCGGGCTGCCTGAGGCACTGCCCAAGCTGGCACCGGGGGCGCTGCTGCCGAGCTTCCATGCAGCCTGCTGGATCGCGCGCCTCGGCAAGAGCTCGAACCCCGACGCCGGCAAGTTCGTGAGGCTCCTCGAGCGTCATCTGAAGGGAGAGCAGATCGACCTGCATGCGATGAACGAATGGCTGGACCACAACGGCCACCTCGCTGCATCGTCAGCCTTGACGAACGATGAGATGTGGGCTGCAGCGGCCCGCCTGTTCCGCAGCGTGCCGCCGGCGCTGTTCATCGATCAGGCGAAGTCGTTGCTGAAGGCGGTCGCCAAGGAAACCGGCGACCGCAAGGGGTTCGCGTGGCAGCAGGGCAGCGCGGTGCACCGCGACCTGAAGGCGTTCTGCCAGTTTGCCCAGACGCAGTGGGAACCGGGCGCGCGGGCGATCCGGCACATCTGCAGCCATCCCGACGACGCGGCGGCTGCCACCCGCCTGCGCACGCCTCGTGAACTGTCGGCCGCACTCAAGATGCTGGCACCTGGCCATCCGCTGCCGGAGTCCGTGGCGACGGATGCCCAGCGGGCGACGCTCCATACCGCGCTGCGCGAGGAATGGGCGCGTCGATTCGCCGTCGGGGCCTGCGATGAGTCTGGCCGCGCGCCTGACGCGCTGGCCGCGCATCCTTCGATCCGCAATGAGTTCCCGGGCGGCGTCTGGTGGCGAAACGCGGCAGGAGAT
>NZ_JBFUFP010000662.1:0-3093 GCF_056403375.1 Rhizobacter sp. P2_H2 | reverse complement strand
CGTTGAGCACCTGCGTGGCGGCGCCGATGTCGCGCTCGATGCCGACCACGCCGGTGAAGGTGTTGGGGCCGGTCACCGGCTGGCCGTCGATCGTCAGCGCCAGGCCGGCCGGCACGGTGGCGAGCGTGACCTGCGCCTTGCGCGGCTGCACGTCGCGCGTGACCTCGGTGGTGCGGCCGTTCGAATCGGTGGCCTTCAGGTGGAATCGGTACCAGATGTTCGACGAGGTCTCGCCGCGCACGGGAATGGTCACCGTGCCGCTCGCGCCGGCGGTTGCCAGCTGGAGCGGGTGGGTGTGGGTGTCGTGGTGCAGGTCGGCCCACCAGCTGAGCGAACTCGCGGGCAATGCACCGTCTTCCGGATCGGTGGCGCTGCCGGTGAAGGTCAGGGTGTCGCCGGCCGCGAAGGTCGCGCCTTCGGCGGGGCTGTCGATCTGCGCGATCGGCGGGTTGCCGACCGGCGGCGGGGGAGGCGCGGGGGTGTCGCCGCCGCTGCCGCCGCTGCACGCGACGAGCAGCAGGCTGGCGGCCAGGGCAGCCAGCCGGGCCGTGTTCAGCAGGGAAGAAGGACGTTCAGCCATGGGAATCCTCGGATCGCGTGTGCGTGCTTGCAATGGCGTGCTTGTGGCATGTCATCCTGCGCCGGCGTGTGTCACCGTCGCAAGGAATGTCGCGCATTGTGTCCTCCATTCGCCCGCGCTGCAGCGGTGGGGCGACCGATCGCAAATCGGTATCGGTCGCCCCCTTGCGCGCGCTCAGGTCGGCGCGATGCGCGCGATGTTGACGCGCGTCAGCACCAGCAGCGCCCCGTCGTTGGCGACCCGCAGGTCGACCGGTTCGCCGGCCGTCTTCGCGAACGCATAGGCGGCATTGCCGTTCGCGAGGTCGATGCGGCCGATCACGTGCGTGACGAAGTCGCCGAAGAAGTAGCTGCCGTGGAAGCGCGCCGGGAAGCTGCCGCCCGCCGGGTAGAACGCGCCGCCGGCAATGCACTGGCCGACGAAGAAGCCGCCCGGGCCGCTGCCCGGTGGGCTGGTCGCGCTGTGGCGGTAGCTGAACAGCGGCGCGGTCAGGCCGGCCGCCACRTTGTCGGGCCCTTCGGAGCCCGGCCAGCCGTAGTTCGCGCCGGCGACCCCGACGTCGATCTCCTCCCAGGCGTTCTCGCCGACGTCGTTGATGTGGATGCGGCCGTCGCCCGGGCGGACCGCGAAGGTGAACGGGTTGCGCAGCCCGGTTGCCCACACGGCGCGGGCGTTGCCGGTGTTGGTCGCGTAGAACGGGTTGTCGGCCGGGATCGAGCCGTCGTCGTTCAGGCGCAGCAGCTTGCCGAACAGGCTGTTGCGGTCCTGCGCCGGCGCGCCGCGTTTGTTGTCGCCGACGCCGACGTACAGCTTGCCGTCGGTGCCGAAGTGCATCGCGCCGCCGTTGTGGTTGGTCGCGGCGAGCGTCGGCATGCCGAACAGCGCGGTCGGCGGGCCGGCGGCCACGTCGCCGTTCGCGGTATAGCGGYTGATGCGGTTGTGCGTGCCGCCCTCGGTGGTGGTGTGGTGCACGTAGACCCAGCCGTTGCTCGCGAAGTCGGGGTGCAGCGCGACGCCGATCAGCCCGCGTTCGCCGCTCGCGTCGATGTTGGCGAGCGTCGCGAACGGCGTCGGCAGCAGCACGCCGTTCTTGATCACGCGCAAGCGCCCGCCCTGCTCGGCGACGAAGATGCGGCCGTCCGGCGCTTGTGCGAAGGCCGTCGCGTCGGTCAGGCCGCCGACCCAGGCATCGTTCTTCGTGAAGCCTTCGGGCACCTGCACGTCGTTGCCGAACTGCACGATGCGCGTGACCCAGGCGGAGCGGTTGTTCGAGGTGTCGCGGGCGCGGGCGCGGATCACGTGCTGCCCGGTGGCCAGGCGCGTCGTCGTGACGCTGGTCATGTACGGCGGGTTGGTGTCGTCGCTGCCCCACAGCGCGCCGTCGATCTGGAACTCCACGCCGGCGATGCCGACGTTGTCGCTCGCGGTGGCCGTGATGTCGATGCGGCCGGTCAGGTTGGCGGCCAGGTTGGCCGGCGTGTTGAGCACCAGGGTCGGCGGCTGCGTGTCGGCCGCGAGCGCATCGGGCACCTCGGGTCCGTCGGCCGGGGGGCTGTCGGCCGTCACGTCGCCTCCACCACATCCGCCGAGCAGCAGGCCGCTGCCCAGCACCATCGATCCGATCGCCGATCGCCAGTTCGCCATGTCAGTCTCCGTCAGTGCGGTGCACGCAGGGCAATCGGCGTGCCGCACTTCGTGGCGGGCGTGTCACGTCCGGGACAGGCCGGCCGCGGGTTCGCTCCGTAGGCCTTGCCGATGCGGCGCGGTATACCTTGCCGGTGTCCAGCGGAGTCCGACCGTGAACCTGTCACCCGAAGTTCCACCGCGCCCGCACCATGCGGTCTGGCCGCGCCGCCTGCCGCGCGCGCTGGCGATCCCGTCGACCACGCTGTGGTTCAACCTCGAGGTGGTCGCGCAGCGTTTTCCGGACAAGCCGGCCTACCTGTTCTTCGGCCGGGCGCTCGATTTCCGCACGCTGCGCGAGCAGGCGGAGCAGGTGGCCGGCTGGCTGCAGCAGGCCGGCGTGCAGGCCGGCGACCGCGTCGCGCTGTACCTGCAGAACTGCCCGCAGTACGTGGCCGCGTACTACGGCATCCTGCGCGCGAACGCCGTCGTCGTGCCGGTCAATCCAATGAACAAGGCCGAGGAGTTCGGCCACTACATCACCGACCCCGAGGCACGCGTGGCGATCTGCAGCGCCGACCTGACGGGCTTCGTCGCGCAGGCGAATGCCGCGCTGCCCGAGGCACGGCGACTGCGGGACGTGCTGGTGCTGCGGTACGCCGATGCGCTGCCCGAGGCGATCGACCCTGCCATTGCCCCGCCGCCGGCGATGGAGGCCTGGCTGCGCTCCGATCCGCCACTCCCGGAAGGAAGGTCGGAGCGCTACACCCGCTGGGCCGATGCGCTCGCGCAGCGCCACGTGCCCGGGCCGCACACCGCGCGGCCGGACGACCTGGCGCTGCTGCCCTACACCTCGGGCACCACCGGGCTGCCGAAGGGCTGCATGCACA
>NZ_JBFUFP010000661.1:0-3096 GCF_056403375.1 Rhizobacter sp. P2_H2 | reverse complement strand
CCTTGTCGGTGGCCTTGTTGCCCGTGACGCGGATCTTGTCTGCGTTGACGACGACGATGAAATCTCCGGTGTCGACGTGAGGCGTGTAAATGGCCTTGTGCTTGCCGCGCAAACGGAGTGCCACTTCGCTGGCAACACGTCCGAGCACCTTGTCGGTGGCGTCAATCACAAACCACTCGTGCGTCACTTCGGCCGGCTTGGCGCTGAAGGTCTTCATGAGGTTCTTTCAATGAGCCGGCCGCGACATGCGGCCAGCAGGTTAAGGCCCTGCTGAAATTTCATTGCTGAAATCTCACGGCCATCGGTGCTGCTTGTTCAGGCAGCCTCTCAGGCGCGCTTCTCTTGCGTATTCCCCCCGGGCCACGGCGGAAAAGCCTTCGAGTGTAGCTGATCAAGGGTAACGCTGGCTAGAGGGGCCGCCTTGTTGGCGCCGCTCGCAAGGGGATGCCTGAACCGGTACACTAGGGTTTCTACCGAGTCATCCCATGAGCAGTACCACCGCCACCCCCGAACGTTCGTCGCCACTGGCGTCGAACCACGGCTCAGCGCCGGAGGCGCCGCGTTTCAGCTGGGTGCCGATCCGCTCGATGTCCGAGCGTCATCGGGAGCGCATTTCTACACACTTGCTGGCACTTAACGAAAGTGACCGCTATCTTCGATTCGGCTATCCGGCGACGGATGCCCAGATCGAGCGCTACGTCGCGTCGCTGAACTTCGAGCGCGATGAGCTGTTCGGCATCTTCAACCGGCGCCTCGAACTCATCGCGCTGGCCCACCTGGCCTACGTGCCGGTGAGCCACCCCGAAGACGCGGCGATGGCCGAGTTCGGCGTTTCCGTGGCCGGCCATGCGCGCGGCCGCGGCTACGGGGCACGGCTGTTCGAACGCGCCGTGCTGCAGGCGCGCAACCGCGGCTGCGACCGCCTGTTCATCCACGCGCTCAGCGAAAACACCGCGATGCTGAAGATCGCCCGCCGCGCCGGTGCGTTGGTCGAGCGCGACGGTTCGGAGTCGGAAGCCTGGCTGAAGCTGCCGCCCGACAGCCTCGCATCGCAGATGGGCCAGCTGATGGAGCGCCATGCGGCCGAGCTGAACTACCAGTTCAAGCGCCATGCACAGCGCATGAGCGACCTGCTCGACACCGTCACGGAAGTGAAGGCCCACGTGAGCAGCACACGACGCGTCGCCTCGGAATAAGCGACGAAATCCGTTTTCAGACACCAATCTGACAACTGTACGGCCCCGATGTGGGGGATGCGCCTGCTGAGGCCGACCGCTAGGATGCCTTCGGTTCGTCGCTCGACGGGTGCCTTTCGGCCCCGGTCCGATGGACCCCATCCAAGTCTGTGTCCTGATCATGCAAGTCCTGCCCTGGATCGCCGCATTGGCAGTCACCACGCTGCTGGCCCTCGCGCTCCTCGTGCTGCTGTGGCGCGGTCGCAAGCCGCCCCAACCGAAGCCGCTCCCCACCGAGTGGTCACTCACTGCCCGCCCCGTCTTCAGCACCGACGAGCGCCGCATCTATCGCCTGCTGCGTGAGGCGCTGCCGCACCACATCGTGCTGTCGAAGCTGCCGCTGGTGCGCTTCTGCCAGCCGAACGACCCCTCCGAAGTCCGCTTCTGGTTCGACCTGCTCGGCTCCAACCATGTGACCTTCGCGGTCTGCAGCGCGAACGGGCGCGTGCTCGCCGCGATCGACCTGGATGTCGAGCGCGGCGGTTCGCGCCGGCTGCAGCAGATCAAGCAATCGGTGCTGGCCGCCTGCCGCGTGCGCTACCTGCGCTGCTCGACCGACCACCTGCCGTCGATCGCCGAACTGCAGCTGCTGGTGCCGCACAGCGGGGCCGCGTCACGCGCACCGCAGCCCGCGCCGACGCACACGCTGCACGAAGCGCGCGACACGCTGGCCACCACCGTCGCGACCAAGCGCGCCGAGCGCACCGCGCTGTGGAGTGATTCGACGCTGTTCCAGGACTCCTTCTTCTCGCCCGACAGCCGGCTCGATGCGTTCGCGAGCAGCGAGTTCTCGGGGCTCGGCGACCGCAACGGCAAGGCCGCCCCGCGGCAGGGCCCCGCCTTCGCCACCACCAACCCCGGTGGCGACAGCACCTTGGGCGACGACGTCGGCGGTGTCGTCGTCGACCCGCCGCACTACGCGTCGAGCACGCGGCACTGAACGATTCGCGGCAACAACGCGGCTGCCGCTTACGATGCGGGCATGTCATCCGCCTCGCCGATTGAAACCCCCTACGCCGGCCTGACGCCGGAAGTCGTCCTCGACGCCCTCGATTCGGTCGGCCTGCGCGGCGACGGCCGGCTGATCCAGCTGAACTCCTACGAGAACCGCGTCTTCCAGGTCTTCCTCGAAGACAAGCGCGTCGTGGWCGCGAAGTTCTACCGGCCCGGACGCTGGAGCGACGCGCAGATCCTCGAAGAGCACGCGTTCGCCAACGAACTCGCCGAGGCCGAGATCCCGATCGTCAGCCCCTGGTCGCTGACCAGCGAGCAGAGCGGCGTCACCTCGACGCTGTGCCACTTCACCGGCGGCTCGGACCCGCACCGCTTCGCGATCACCGAGCGCCGCTCGGGCCGCGCGCCCGAGCTGGAGGATGAAGCCACGATGGAGTGGATCGGCCGCTTCGTCGGCCGCATGCACATGGTCGGCGCGACATCGCGTTTCGAGCACCGACTCACCCTCGACATCGCGACCTACGGCTCAGGCCCGCTCGACTGGCTGCTCGCCGGCGACATCATCCCGCCCGATGCGAAGCCCGGCTGGGAGCGCGCGGCGCGCGATGCGCTGGCCGAGATTGCCGCCTGCTTCGACGCCGTCGGCAGCACCCGCACGATCCGCCTGCATGGCGACTGCCACGCCGGCAACGTGCTGTGGACCGAGGCCGGCCCGCACTTCGTCGACCTCGACGATGCCTTGTCCGGCCCGGCGGTGCAGGACCTGTGGATGCTGCTGTCGGGCGAGCGCAGCGTCGCGACCCGCCAGCTGCATGCGCTGCTGACCGGCTACGAGGACTTCATGGAGTTCGACTGGCGCGAGCTCCGCCTGATCGAAGCCTTCCGCACGCAGCGGATGATCCACTAC
>NZ_JBFUFP010000660.1:0-3096 GCF_056403375.1 Rhizobacter sp. P2_H2 | reverse complement strand
CGGCGCGCCTGCAGCCATTCCTGCAGCTCGGTCTTGGCATCCTTCGACCAGCTGTCGAGGTCGGTGGTCGCGATGACCTCGCCGAACAGCCGCTGGACCAGCGCCTGGGCGGCCTCGAAGCCGCCGTCGCGGTAGGTGGCACCGATCACGGCTTCAAGCGCATCGGCCAGGATGGACGGGCGCTGCGCACCGCCGCCGCGGGCTTCGCCTTCGCTCAGGCGCAGCACCTCGGGCAGGCCGATCAGCACGGCCACCTTGTGCAGCGTGTCTTCGCGCACCAGGTGCGCCCGCACGCGGGTCAGGTCGCCTTCGTCGGAGCCGGCGAAGCGCTCGAACAGCAGGTCGCTGATCGCCAGGCTCAGCACCACGTCGCCGAGGAATTCGAGCCGCTCGTTGTGATCGGCCCCGAAGCTGCGGTGCGTGACCGCGCGCGTCAGCAATTCCGGCTGGGTGAAGCGGTAGCCCAGGCGGTTCTGCAGGGCGGTCAGTCGGGCATCCACGCGCGGGGCTGGTTGGTGACGAGCGGGGCGGAAGTCTCGGGCCGCAGCCCTTACTTCGTGCGCCCTTCGTACTTGAGGAGCAGGAAGACCGGGGCCATCAGCTCGATCTCCTTGTTGTAGGCGAAGGCGATCACGACCTTGTCGTTGACCTTCGTGATCTCGAGGTCCTTGGCGGAGATCGACTGGATCGAGTACTCGATGTCCTTCTGTTTCTCGAAGGCCGTGCGGATCTCGGGGACGGTGGTGGCCCCGCTGGTCGCGATCTTCTCGATCGTGCGCTTGATCGTGAAGTACTCGTTCAGCGTCGGCAGCACCTTCAGGCTGAGCAGCGAGATGATGCCGATCAGGATGGCCCAGAACATCAGGCCGAACAGCGTCACACCGCGTTGCGTTCCACGACGGTGCGTGCGTTGCCGCAACTGACCCCGAAATTCCATCGACCGCTGATCCATCGTCATTTACCTGTTGCTCCCGCTCAATTGAACGAACCGACGCGCTTGGGATTGCCGAAATTCATCCAGACAAAGAAGGCCTTGCCCACGATGTTCTCGTCAGGCACGAAGCCCCAGAAACGCGAGTCCTGCGAGTTGTCGCGGTTGTCGCCCATCATGAAGTAGTGACCCGCCGGCACCTTGCAGCGCACGCCCTCCGCACTGTAGCGGCAGTTTTCCTTGAAGGGAAACGCGAACAGCGGTGCGGCCGCGCTCGGCAGCTTGGTCTCGACCAGGATCCGGTGCGCCACGTTGCCGAGCTTCTCGGTGTACTGCGGGGCGAAGCGCACGGCGTCTTCGTCGTAGAACGGCTCCAGCGGCTGCGTCTCGGCGAGCTTGCCGTTCACGTACAGGTGCTGGTTCAGGTAATCGATCTGGTCGCCCGGCACGCCGACGACACGCTTGATGTAGTCGATGCTCGGGTTGGCCGGATAGCGGAACACCATCACGTCGCCGCGCTGCGGATCGTTGATCTGGACGATCTTCTTGTTGATCACCGGCAGGCGGATGCCGTAGTGGTACTTGTTCACCAGGATCAGGTCGCCGATCAGCAGCGTCGGCACCATCGAGCCCGACGGGATCTTGAACGGCTCGAACAGGAACGAACGCAGCAGGAACACCACGAGGATCACCGGGAACAGGCCGGCGGTCCAGTCGAGCCACCACGGCTGCATCAGCAGGGTGTCGCGCGCCTGGGCGACGTTGTCGTCGACTTTCGCGATGCCCTGCGACGCCAGGCGCTCGCGACGCTCGGCATCCTGGCGGTCGAGCGTGGCGGCGGCCGCCGCGCGGCGCGGCGCGAAGTGGAAGCGTTCGGCCAGCCAGTAGGCCAGCGTCGCGACGGTGAGGATGAACAGCAGCAGCGAGAAGTTGCCCGTCCACTTGCCGAGGTACCAGCCGCCCAGATACACCACCAGGGCGCCATAGAGCACGCCGGTCAGAGAACCCATCAGTGAGCCCATCAATCGTCCACTTGGAGGATGGCGAGAAACGCTTCCTGGGGCACCTCGACGGAGCCGATCTGCTTCATGCGTTTCTTGCCGGCCTTTTGTTTTTCGAGAAGCTTGCGCTTGCGCGAGATGTCGCCGCCGTAACACTTGGCGAGCACGTTCTTCCGCAGCGCCTTGATTGTCTCACGCGCGATGATGTTGGCCCCGATGGCCGCCTGGATCGCCACGTCGTACATCTGGCGCGAGATCAGCTCGCGCATCTTGGCCACCACCGCGCGGCTGCGGTAGGCGCTCTGCGTGCGGTGCACGATGATGGACAGCGCGTCGACCTTGTCGCCGTTGAGCAGGATGTCGACCTTCACGACGTCGGCCGCGCGGTACTCCTTGAACTCGTAGTCCATCGACGCATAGCCGCGCGACACCGACTTCAGCTTGTCGAAGAAGTCCAGCACGATCTCGGCCAGCGGCATCTCGTAGGTCAGCATGACCTGGCGGCCGTGGTAGGCCATGTTGATCTGGTTGCCGCGCTTCAGGTTTGCCAGCGTCATCACCGGGCCGACGTAATCCTGCGGCATGTAGAGATGCACGGTCACGATCGGCTCGCGGATCTCGTTGATGCGGCCGAGATCGGGCATCTTCGACGGGTTCTCGACCTGGATCACGGTCTTGTCGCCCAGCTCCACCTGGTAGACCACGCTCGGCGCCGTGGTGAYGAGRTCCTGGTCGAACTCGCGCTCCAGCCGCTCCTGGACGATCTCCATGTGCAGCAGGCCCAGGAAGCCACAGCGGAAGCCGAAGCCGAGCGCCTGGCTGACCTCGGGCTCGTAGCGCAACGACGAGTCGTTCAGCTTGAGCTTCTCGAGCGCATCGCGCAGCTGGTCGTATTCGCTGGCCTCGGTCGGGTACAGGCCGGCGAAGACCTGCGGCTGGATTTCCTTGAAGCCCGGCAGGGCCTGGCTGGCCGGACCGGCGTTGTTCGGCAGCTTCTTCTCGAGCGTGATCGTGTCGCCGACCTTGGCGGCCTGCAGTTCCTTGATGCCGGCGATCACGAAGCCCACTTCGCCGGCGCGCAGCGCATCGCGCGCCAACGACTTCGGCGTGAACACCCCGAGCTGCTCGGCGGCATAGGCGGCCTCGGTGGCCATCATCTTGAAG
>NZ_JBFUFP010000659.1:0-3097 GCF_056403375.1 Rhizobacter sp. P2_H2 | reverse complement strand
GGCTCAAGGGCCCGGCGCTGTGCGATCCGGTGCGCTCGCAGGTGCTGCCCGACAACACGCTGCGCCAGCTGCGCGAGCTGCGCCGCTTCGTGCCGGCGTTCGAGAACGTGCAGCTGATCCGCGTCTGGAGCGGCATCGAGGGCTACACCGGCGATGCGGTGCCGGTGCTGGGGCCGAGCGTGCGCGTGCCCGGGCTGCACTACGCGTTCGGCTTCAACGGCGAGGGCTTTGCGATCAGCCCGGGCGTCGGCGAGGTGATGGCCGAGCTGCTGGCGACCGGGCGCACGTCGACGCCGATCGAGGCGTTCTCGATCGGGCGCTTCGCGGCGGCGCGGCAGGATCAGGCCATGACCACGTAGACCTTGCGCAGGGTTTCGGTGATGTGCCAGACACCCGTTGTGTCGGCCGGGAAGAACAGCGTGTCGCCGGCGCGGATCTGCTGCGCCTGGCCGCCGGTCGGCGTGAAGCTGYAGGCGCCCGCCAGGATGTGCATCACCTCGGCCTGCACCAGCTGGCGCTCGAAGCGGCCGGGCGTGCATTCCCAGAGGCCGCTGCGGTTGCCGCCGGCACCGGCGAGTTCGACGGCCAGGCCGCGGGTGGTGCTCGCCGGCTCGGACAGCGGGCGCGCGACCGGGCCCTCGTCCTGCAGACCGGGGAGCGTGGCGGATTGGCGGAGGATCTGGATCGTCATGGCGGGTGCGGGGAGTGAAAGAGACGCGCAGTCTGGCCGGCACGCCGCCGTGCCGATAGGACGCCCTTGTCGTACCGCAGGATCTGCGCGCCGCGTGACGCACAACGCAATTCGATGCTGCGCTGCAGGCGCTGAACGGTGCCGCGCGCGGCCGGGCCGCTCTTAAGCTGCAAGGCATGTGCAGCCTCCCGAACGACCCCGCCGCGCCCGCGCCGCCGCGCCGCCGCACGCACTCGATGGCGCCGGTGCTGGCCTACATCGACGCCCACCTGGCCGAGCCGCTGTCGCTGCAGGGGCTGGCCGCGCTCACCGGCCTGAGCGTGTGGCGCTTCGCGACGGTGTTCCGCGAGCGCGTCGGCATCGCGCCGCACCGCTACGTGGACCTGCAGCGCGTGCGCCATGCCCAGGCCCTGCTGCGCCAGGGCGCGACGCTGGCCGGTGCGGCCAGCGAGGCCGGCTTCTGCGACCAGAGCCACCTGTCGCGCCGCTTCAAGCGCGTCTGCGGCATGACGCCGGGGCAGTACCAGTCGCGCCAGTCTTCTCCCTGCGCCATCAACCCCTGACGGAACGAACCACCATGCCCTTGCAGAACTTCAAAGTCCTCACCTTCGACGTCGTCGGCACGCTGATCGATTTCGAGGGCGGGATGCTGCGCTACCTGCGCCAGGCGGTGCCCGGCGCCGCGGTGACGGACGACGCCTTCCTCGCCGCCTACCGCCGGGCCCGGGCGAGCGACGCCGCCGGCTGGTACCCGGACGACCTGGTGCGCGTGTGGCATGCGATCGCGCCCGGCCTCGGCCTGCCCGACTCGGCCGCGCTGGCCGAGGGCCTGCGCGACTCGGTGGCGGTGTGGCCGGCGTTCCCCGATTCGGTGGCGGCGCTGAAGCGGCTGCGCACGCGCTTCAAGCTGGTCGCGATGACGAATGCGCAGCGCTGGGCGCTGTCTCACTTCGAGAAGACGCTGGAGATGCCGTTCGACGACAGCGTCAGCTGCGACGACGCGCTGTGCGAGAAGCCCGACCCGCAGTTCTTCGCATTCGCGCGCGGCCGCCTCAGCACGCGCGGCTTCACCCGCGCCGACAACCTGCACGTGGCGCAGAGCCAGTACCACGACATCGGCGTCGCGAAGCGGCTGGGTCTTGCGACCTGCTGGATCGAGCGGCGCCACGGCCAGCCCGGTTTCGGCGGCACGCTGGAAGTCCAGGAGCTGACCCGGCCCGACCATCACTTCCACACGCTGGCCCAGCTGGCGGATGCGGTCGATGCCGGGCACTGACGAGATCGCCGACCTGCTGCCGGCCCTGCAGGCGCTGCGGCGCGACCTGCATGCGCATCCGGAACTGGCGTTCAAGGAGCACCGCACCGCGGGGATCGTGGCCTCAGCGTTGCGTGAACTCGGCCTGGAGGTGCACGAGGGCGTGGGCGGCACCGGCGTGGTGGGTGTGCTGCGCCACGGGGCCGGGCGCAGCCTGGCCTTGCGCGCCGACATGGACGCGTTGCCGATGGCGGAGCGCAGCGACCTGGCCCATGCCAGCCAGGTGGCCGGCGTGCACCACGGCTGCGGCCACGACGGTCACACCGCGATGCTGCTGGGCGCGGCGCGGCAGCTGGCGCGCAGCCGGCGCTTTGCCGGCACGGTGAACTTCGTGTTCCAGCCGGCCGAGGAAGGCCATGGCGGGGCGCGCGCGATGGTCCAGGATGCTTTGTTCGAGCGCTTCCCGAGCGATGCCGTGTACGCCTTGCACAACTGGCCCGACCTGCCGCTGGGCCAGGCGCAGACGCGCGCCGGCCCGATCATGGCGGCCGCGGACCGCTTCGACATCCTGGTGCGCGGCCGGGGCGGCCATGCCGCGCAGCCGCACCAGACGCCGGATGCGATCCTCGCCGCCAGCCAGCTGGTGACCCAGCTCAACACCATCGTGGCGCGGCGCATCGACCCGGGCGAGTCGGCGGTGCTGTCGGTCACGCGCATCGAGGGCGGGCATTCGCACAACGTGCTGCCGGCCGAGGTGGCCGTCACCGGCACGGTGCGCAGCTTCGATGCGGCGACGCAGGACCGCATCGAGGCGGCGCTGCGCGCGGTCGCGCAAGGCGTGGCCCAGGCCAGCGAGACGGCGATCGAGGTGACCTACACGCGCTACTACCCGGCCACGGTCAACAGTGCGGCCGAGGCCGAGACGGCGCTGGCGGCGGCCCGGGCCTGCGGGCTGCAGGCCGGCGTGGCGGCGCGCCCGGCGTTCACGTCGGAGGACTTCGCGTTCATGCTGCAGGTGCGCCCCGGCGCCTACCTGTGGCTGGGGCAGGGCGGCGGCGAGGCCGCCCCGCGGCCGACGCGGCCGCTGCACCACCCGTGCTACGACTTCAACGACGCGGCGCTGCCGCTGGGGATCGGCTGGTTCACGGCGC
>NZ_JBFUFP010000658.1:0-3102 GCF_056403375.1 Rhizobacter sp. P2_H2 | reverse complement strand
CGGCCAGCCGCGCGWGGCGGTGGCGCAGGCACGGCGCGCGCTCGAGATGATGCGCAAGCTCGGCGGCCAGGATCCGGGCAACACGCAGTTCCAGGCCGACGTCGCCAGCATGCAGACCTCGCTCGGCGAGGCGCTGCTGGCCGACCGCGATGCGCGTGCCGGCGTGGAGGTGCTCAGCGCCGCGGTGGCCTCGTTCGACGCATTGCCGGCCGGCATGCGAGAAGACAACTACGTGCACCACCACCAGGGACTCGCGCACCACCTGCTGGGTGTCGCGCTGCAGGCCCGGCAGCAACCCGGCGATGCCGCCGCGGCCTGCAGCCAGCAGCGGCTCGCGCTGCCGATCCTCGAGGAGATGGACAAGCAGGGCATCCCGCCCGGCGTCACCGGGCCGGCGGCCGTGCGCGAGGCCTTGAAGGGCTGCGGCTAGCGCCGGGTCGATCCTCCCCGATCGAACAGCTTCGGCACCACCGCCAGCACCAGCAGCGCCAGCAAGGTGCTCAGCAAGGCCGTCGACTCCCGGCCCAGCCCGCAGGCCACCCCGATCGCGGCCGTCATGAACACGCCCGCCGCCGTCGTGAGGCCGACCACCTGTTCTTCGTCACGCAGCTTCAGGATGGCGCCCGCCCCGAGGAAGCCGACGCCCGCGACCACGCCCTGGATCACGCGGCTGAGGTCGGCCACCTGCATGCCGCCCTGCTGCGGCACCAGCACGAACAGCGCCGCGCCCATCGCCACCAGCATGTGCGTGCGGATGCCCGCGGCCTTGCCCTGGCTCTGCCGCTCATAACCCAGCACGCCACCCAGCAGCGCCGCGAG
Source organism: Rhizobacter sp. P2_H2 (assembly GCF_056403375.1). Lineage (NCBI taxonomy): Bacteria > Pseudomonadati > Pseudomonadota > Betaproteobacteria > Burkholderiales > Sphaerotilaceae > Rhizobacter > Rhizobacter sp. P2_H2. The sequence goes on along the minus strand of NZ_JBFUFP010000658.1, from coordinate 2,283 downwards.
CGTCAGCCGCAGCAGCACGCGCGTGATCTGCTCCGGGTCGCCGAGGTCGGAAAACTCGGAGCGCAATGCTCGCATCACCTGATCCATCGACGTTCCCTTGTTCTGCCTCAACAAATGCTACCGCTGTACTTGACGCTCGCCGACCCCTGGCGCAAATTCGCGCCGTCAGCGGAAGTCTCGCTCCACAACAAGTCAAGGGCCGCCATGAGCCAGCCACCGGAGACCTTCACCAAAGGCCAGGAGCTTCGCAGCTTCCTCTTCCTCACCGCCGTGATGGCCCCGCTGCTCGCGGTGGCGCTCGTCGGCGGCTACGGCTTCATCGTCTGGATGGTGCAGCTCTTCACCGGTCCGCCGGCGCACTGAACCATGCCGGTCCCCGTTGAAGCCGCCGAGCTCCACATCGCGAGCCTCGTCGTGCAGGCCGTTGCGGCCGATACCGCGTCCGTCGCCGCCGCCATCGCGCAGCTGCCCGGCAGCGAGGTGCACGCGATGTCGCCGCAAGGCAAGCTCATCGTCACGCTCGAAGCCGCCTCCGCCGACGAGATGCTCGCGGCGATCACGCTGATCCAACGCAGCCCCGGCGTGCTCACCGCCGCGCTCGTCTACCAATGCGCCGACACCCTGGCCACCATGAATGAGGAGATCCCCGATGTCCCGGATGTCGATCCCACGCCGTGAGTTCGTCCGCCAGACCGCAGCCGCCGCCGCGGCCGCCGTCGCCGGCATCCCGCTGCCCTCGCCCGCCCAGGGCGCCGGCGACGCCTCGCTGAAGTGGTCCAAGGCCCCCTGCCGCTTCTGCGGCACCGGCTGCGGCGTCAGCGTCGCCGTCAAGGACAACCGCGTCGTCGCGACGCGCGGCGACCCCGAGGCCGAGGTCAACAAGGGCCTGAACTGCGTCAAGGGCTACTTCCTGTCGAAGATCATGTACGGCGAAGACCGCCTGACCCGCCCGCTGCTGCGCATGAAGAACGGCCAGTACGCGAAGGACGGCGAGTTCCAGCACGTCTCGTGGGACCAGGCCTTCGACGTRATGGCCGCGCAGTTCAAGCGCGTGCTGAAGGAGAAAGGCCCCACCGCCGTCGGCATGTTCGGCTCCGGCCAGTGGACGGTCTGGGAAGGCTATGCCGCGCTGAAGCTGATGAAGGCCGGCTTCCGTTCGAACAACCTCGACCCGAACGCCCGCCACTGCATGGCCTCGGCAGCGGTCGGCTTCATGCGCACCTTCGGCGCCGACGAGCCGATGGGCTGCTACGACGACATCGAGGCCGCCGATGCGTTCGTGCTGTGGGGCTCGAACATGGCCGAGATGCACCCGGTCCTGTGGACGCGCGTGACCGACCGCCGGCTGAGCGGCAAGGATGTGAAGGTCGCCGTGCTGTCGACCTTCGAGCACCGCTCGTACGAGCTCGCCGACATCGAACTCACCTTCACGCCGCAGACCGATCTCGCGATCCTCAACTACATCGCGCACCACATCATCTCGACCGGCCGCGTGAACCGCGAGTTCGTCGACAAGCACACCTCGTTCCGGCTCGGCAACGCCGACATCGGCTACGGCCTGCGGCCGGAGCACCCGCTGCAGAAGGCCGCGAAGAACGCGGGCGATGCCGGCGGCTCCAAGCCGATCGGCTTCGACGAGTTCGCGCGCTTCGTCGCGCAGTACGACCTCGAGTCCACTGCCCGGCTGAGCGGCGTGCCGAAGGAGCGCCTCGAGGCGCTGGCCGAGCTGTACGCCGACCCGAAGATCAAGGTGATGTCGTTCTGGACCATGGGCTTCAACCAGCACACGCGCGGCGTCTGGGCGAACAACATGGTCTACAACCTGCACCTGCTCACCGGCAAGATCGCGACGCCCGGCAACAGCCCGTTCTCGCTGACCGGCCAGCCGTCGGCCTGCGGCACCGCGCGCGAGGTCGGCACCTTCGCCAACCGGCTGCCGGCCGACATGGTCGTCACCAACCCGAAGCACCGCGCCCACGCCGAAGAGATCTGGCAGATCCCCGAGGGCACCATCCCCGGCACGCCCGGCTACCACGCGGTGCTGCAGAACCGCATGCTGAAGGACGGCAAGCTGAACGCCTACTGGGTGATGGTCAACAACAACATGCAGGCCGGCGCGAACCTCACGCAGGAGGGCTACCCGGGCTACCGCAACCCCGACAACTTCATCGTGGTGTCCGATGCCTACCCGACCGTCACCGCGCTCGCGGCCGACCTGGTGCTGCCGGCCGCGATGTGGGTCGAGAAGGAAGGCGCCTACGGCAATGCCGAGCGGCGCACGCA
>NZ_JBFUFP010000657.1:0-3104 GCF_056403375.1 Rhizobacter sp. P2_H2 | reverse complement strand
CGCACCGAGCTTGAGCCGCGCGAGCGTCAGGAACTGGCCGATCTCGTCGTGCAGGCCGAGTGCGATGCGCTCGCGCTCGCGCGCCTCGGCGACGGTGATCTCGTAGGCCAGCGTGCGCAGGTGGCTGCGCGCGGGCCGGGCGAGCTGCCGCGGCAGCGGCCTGGGGCGGATGCGACCCCGCGCCGGACGACACCCACGACAGCCGGCCCCCGGCTGCAACCGGACCGACGGCTCGACACGTGTTCTCATTGTTCGCTCCCTGGCGATTTGTTGGCGCCCGCAGGCGGCCGCCCTTTGTCGGACAGCGAAACGATTATGGACACGCGAAACGACTTGCGACAGCGATGCCCCGACGCGCTTCAGCAGTTTTCAGCACGCTTCAGGAGGCGCAGCCGCAAGCCGTGCTCAGGCCGTGCAACGGCGCAGGTTCTCGCGCACCGCCGCGGCGATGGCGGTGCGCGTGGCGCGGCGCACGCCGGCCTCGTCGAGACGCTGCGGCAGGCGGGCCGCCTCGGTGCAGACGCGCTCCAGCGCATCGAGTGCGAGGCGCTGCGGCACCTGCGCGGTGCGTGCCAGTGCCAGCAGGTGCGTGCGCGCCGGCGCGCGGCTTTCGCCCATCACCGAGGTCTGGTGGCGACCGCGCGGACCGTGGCTGAAAACGAGGTCGTAGGCCGGTGAAAGCTGCCACATCGAGCGCTCGTTCATGCGCAGCGCGAAGTGCTTCGCGTGATCGTCGCGGTTGTGGAACACGACGTTGAAGACGCAGCGCAGGAAGGCCCGGCTCACCTCCACCTCGTCGCGCGTGAAGAAGCGGGTGGCGCGCAGCACGGTCTGGTAGTCGAGCGACGGCAGCCGGAAATCGGCGTGCAGCGCACCGGCGAACGAATGCACCGGCACGCGCATCGCGGCCGCACCCGATCCCCAGCGGTCGAAGCGCTCGACGCCGAAGGCCGACATCGCACGGCCGAGGCTGAAGTGCTGCGTGCGCGGCATCGCGATGCCGCAGGCGCGCGCGGCGATCGAGTACGCGTACTCGACGGCGCAGACCTCGTGATGCTCGCCGCGGGCGGGGAACTTGACCAGCCAGGGGGTGCCGGGCGTGCTGCCACCGGGCTCCTCGTGCGAGCTGATGCGTCGCGTGTCGGGGTCGAAGTTCACCAGCACCTTCGGTCGTGCACCTTGCGGCGATCCACCCATCATCACCAGCGTGTTCAGGGCCGCCACATCCTCGCCTTCGACCACCGCCTGCGCCGCGGTGGCGAGCTGCAGCAGCGAGAGGTGCTCGTCGGCCGGCGCCCAATCGTCGGCCGGGCGGAACACCCAGGCCCCCATCGCGCGCTCGCCGATGAACGCCAGCCGGTCGAGCGGCGACAGGCGCACCGGATCGCGCCCGCTCTTCAGGAAGAGCTTGTCCATCAGCAGCAAGCCCCAGCCGTCGGGCAGCACATCGGCCAGCAGACCGGGCAGGTGCGACTGGAAGGCCGGGAAGCCACCGTAAGCCTCGGACCGCAGCGGCAACTGCATCGCCGAGAACTCGACGCCGCGGCGCATCGCTTCGGGCGAGTACTCGAACAGCAACTGCGTGCCGTTGTCGGCCAGGCTGCCGAGCAGCCAGTCCTGGCCCCAGCCGCGGAACAGGACGTCGAGCTTCTTCATCGTGGTGCCATGCCGGCGGGGCGGCGCGCCCGCTGGCGCGGTGCCATGGCAGCGCGTTCCATCTCGGCGATGCTGATGTGTGGCTTGAGCATGAGAACGTTCTCGAGATCGCTTGTCAGCGAGAGCGCCTGCACCACCCGCACGAAGGTTTGCAGCGTGGTGTTGCCGTCGGATTCGAGCTTCTTGATCGCGCCGAGCGCGACGCCTGCACGCTGCGCCAGCTCCTGTTGGGTGACGCGCGACGCGAGGCGCTGGGTGCGCAGGCGACTGCCGAGCTCATGGACGAGTTCGTCTGGCGTGGCAAGCTTGATGTCGACCATCTGAAAAACTTAGTAGATATTTGAAAGTCTATTATTTAATAAATTACGATTTAATGGACATTTAAGTGTCTTCTATATTCTTCAACGAAGTGCAAACAACACTGTAGCCGGGTTCATTGGCCCGAAGGTCGATGCCGGGGCAACTCGGGACAAATGTCCCCTGTGCTCCATGCAGCAGCCCGTCGAAGACCCGGAGGCCCACCACCCTCGCCGACCGCCCCGCATGACCCCCTTCCCGAGTGAGATCACGCCGCAGCACCTGTGCCTCGACCGCCGCCAGGCGCTCGCGCTGACCGGTGCGGCGCTCGCAGGCCGCGTGGCAAGCGCCGCCGCCGCCGACGACATCACCCCGCGCGAAGCCGCGACCCGCCACAACAACTACTACGAGTTCTCGCCCGACAAGGCGGCCGTCTGGAAGCTCGCCGAAGACTTCCGCACGACACCATGGACCGTGATGGTCGACGGCGAGGTCGAACGCCCGCGCCGCTTCGACCTCGACGAGCTGCTGCGCCTCTTTCCGCAGGAAGATCGCATCTACCGGCTGCGCTGCGTCGAGGGCTGGTCGATGGTGGTGCCGTGGCGCGGCTTTCCGCTCGCGGCGCTGCTGAAACTGGTGGCACCGACCTCGCGCGCACGCCACGTGCAGCTCGTCTCGGTGCTGCGCCCGTCCGAGATGTACGGCCAGCGCCGCCCGATGCTCGACTGGCCCTACACCGAGGCCTTGCGCATCGACGAGGCCATGCACCCGCTGACGCTGGTGGCCACCGGCCTGTACGGCAACGCGCTGCCGCCGCAGAACGGCGCGCCGCTGCGGCTGGCGGTGCCGTGGAAGTACGGCTTCAAGAGCCCGAAGGCCATCACGCACATCCGGCTCGTGGAGGCGCCGCCCGCGACGACCTGGATGCAGGCCGCGCCGTCGGAGTACGGCTACTTCGGCAACGTGAACCCGGAGGTGCCGCACCCGCGCTGGTCGCAGCGCCGCGAGCTGCGGCTGGGCGAGCTCGCCAAGCGCCCCACCCTGCCCTTCAACGGGTACGCGGCCGAGGTCGCGTCGCTGTATGCCGGCATGGATCTCTCACGGCATTTCTAGGCTGCTGCCGCTGCTGTGCTTCGCACTCGGCACCTGGC
>NZ_JBFUFP010000656.1:0-3104 GCF_056403375.1 Rhizobacter sp. P2_H2 | reverse complement strand
GCCACATGCCGGGCGGCAAGTTCACCGACCATGTGTTCGGCGCGATGAAGGAAAAAGAGATCCTGCGTCTCGAAGGCCCGTTCGGCAGCTTCTTCCTGCGCGAAGATTCCGACAAGCCGATGGTGCTGCTGGCCAGCGGCACCGGCTTCGCGCCGATCAAGGCCATCGTCGAGCACCTGCGCTTCAAGGGCAACGAGCGCCCTGCCGTCGTCTACTGGGGTTGCCGCAGCCGCGCCGACCTGTACCTGCACGACTGGATGCTGCAGGCCGCCGCCGAGCTGCCGTGGCTGGGCTACGTGCCGGTGCTGTCCGAGCCGAAGCCCGATGATGGCTGGACCGGCCGCACCGGCTTCGTCCACCAGGCGCTGATGGCCGACCTGCCCGACCTGTCCGCCCACCAGGTGTATGCCTGCGGCGCGCCGGTGATGGTGGAATCGGCCCAGCGCGACCTGGTGGCCCGCTGCGGCCTGCCCGCCGAAGAGTTCTACGCCGATTCATTCACGTCGGAAGCCGACAAGCACCCTGCCTGAGACCCCTCGATGCAACGCAGACACCTTCTTTCACTGCTCGGCGCCGCCGCGCTGCCCGCCACGACCTTCGCACAGGCCGGCAAGCCGATCCGGCTCGTCGTGCCCTACTCGCCCGGCGGCCCGCTGGACGTGATCGCCCGCGCGCTGGCCGACAAGGTCAAGGACAGCCTGGGCCTCGTGATCGTCGACAACAAGGCCGGCGCCGGCGGCAACATCGGCGCCGATGCGGTCGCGAAATCGCCGCCCGACGGGCTGACGATCGTGATGGGCGCGGTCGCGACGCATGCGATCAACCCGTGGCTCTACGCGCGCATTCCGTACGACCCGATCCGCGACTTCACGCCGATCACCGGCGTCGCGCAGGTGCCGAACGTGCTGGTGATGAACGCCGAGACGGCCACGCGGCTGGGCATCCGCAGCGTGGCCGACCTGGTCGCGTACGCGAAGAAGAACCCCGGCAAGCTGAACTACGGCTCCGGCGGCAACGGCAGCGCGGGGCACCTGGCCGGAGAGATGTTCAAGGCACAGGCCGGCGTCTTCATGGTCCACATCCCGTACTCGGGCGGCAACCCGGCGCAGCTCGCGTTGCTGTCGGGCCAGGTCGACCTCAACTTCGACAACCTGGCGACCGCGTCGACCAACATCAAGGCCGGCAAGCTGCGCGCGCTGGCCGTCACGACCACGGCGCGCTCGAGCGCGATGCCCGAGGTGCCGACCATCGCCGAAGCGGGCGGCGGGCTCGCGCGCTTCGACGTGAACACCTGGTTCGGCCTGTTCGGCCCGGCCGGCCTGCCGGCCGACGTGACGCGCAAGATGAACAAGGCGTTCACCGACGCGCTCGCATCGCCCGACATCAAGGCGCGCTTCGCGAGCCTGATGGCCGAGCCGATGCCGAGCACGCCGGAGCAGTTCGGCGCGTTCGTCAAGCGCGAACGTGCGAAGTACGAGCAGGTGGTGAAGGCCTCAGGCGCGAAAGTCGACTGAAGCCCTCGGCGCCCGGTTTACTTCTTCTTTGCAGGAGCCTGCGGCTGCGATGCCGGCGTCGTGCCGCCATCCACGCCCAGGCGGCCGCCGGTGCCCAGGCCGCCCTTGACGGTCTGCGCCTTGTAGTTGCGCAGCGACTTCACCATCTGGTTGAACGAATCGGCGAACGCGGCCACGACCACCTTGCCCTGCGGCGTGTTCGCGTAGCCGCCGCCACCGCCGACCAGCCCGCCGGTGAAGGCGGCGCCGAACATGCCGAAGTCGAAGTTCTTCGCGGTGCCTTCGGCGGCCGAGATCTGCACGCCCGAGCGGTTGTCGATCAGCAGCAGCGTCGTCGACGCTTCATTGCGGCTCACGTTGCCGGCCACGGCGCCCAGCAGGCCCAGCCCGCCGCCGCCGAGGAAGCCGCCGCCGCCGCCGGTTTTGCCCGAGAACTGGATCGCCGGACTCATCGTGTAGTCGGCCGCGACCATCTGGCCCTTGCCGAAGTTGCTGTTGGCGCGCACTTCGCCGCTTTGCTCCAGCGAGCGCTCCTTCATCATGTTGTTCATCGCACCGCCGCGCTCGACGATCACGAAGCAGTTGCTCTGCTGCACCATCAGGCGCAGCACCGGGATGGTGGAGCCGAGCTGGTGCTGGCGCAGCTGGTAGTACCAGGGCGCGGTGGTGTCTTCCTGCACGGCCAGCGTGCCCAGCGATTCGGGGCACTTCTCGAGCTGGCTGTTGTTGTTCTCGGCCGTGCCGCCACCGGCAGCGCCCGACACGGTGCCCTTGTTCTCGCCCATCGTCGGCATGGTGGAACCGCAGGCGCTGAGCAGCGCGGCGGTGGCGACGGCGACAAGGGACAGACCGGTCAGGCCGGACGGGCGCAGGGTGGCTTGCATGGAAGAACTCCTAGGGGTTGGCGCGGCCCTGGTCCCGGGCCGTTTTGTGCCGGCCAGTATAGGAACGCGCCCCCTGCAGAGGAACCACCCAAGCGGGTGGTTCTTGCCCCTTCGCGGCTCACTCCGCGGCTCACTCGCCCAGATAGGCGGCGCGCACTTTCGGGTCGTCCAGCAGCGCCTTCGCGTCGCCGTCCATCGTGACCTCGCCCGACTCCATCACGTAGCCGCGGTTGGCCAGCTGCAGCGCCCGGCTCGCGTTCTGCTCGACCAGCAGCACCGTGGTGCCGCGGCTGTGGATGTCAGCCACCACCTCGAAGATCTTGTCGACCATGATCGGCGACAGTCCCATCGATGGCTCGTCCAGCAACAGCACCTTCGGCTTGGCCATCAGCGCGCGGCCCATCGCGAGCATCTGCTGCTCGCCGCCCGACATCGTGCCGGCCAGCTGGTTGCGGCGCTCCTTCAGGCGCGGGAAGATCGCGAACACCTTCTCGATGTCGGCCTCGACCTCCTTGTCCTTGCGCACGAAGGCGCCCATCTGCAGGTTCTCGGTGATCGTCATCCGCGTGAAGGTGCCGCGGCCCTCCGGCACCATCACCAGGCCCTGCTTGACCAGGTCCCACGGCCCCTGCCCCTTGATCGGCTTGCCGAGGAATTCGATGTCGCCGGCGGCCACCGGCTGCAGGCCGGTCACGGCCTTCAGCGT
>NZ_JBFUFP010000655.1:0-3108 GCF_056403375.1 Rhizobacter sp. P2_H2 | reverse complement strand
GAAGGGCGAGATACTTGATGGTCCTGCGCCCAGCACCGGGTACGCCGACAGCACGTCATAGAGCGGCGTCAGCTGGTAGCGCCCGCCGGCCCGCAGGAAGAGGCTGAAGTTCTTCGCGTGGCCGTCCGTCGCGCACAGCATCCAGAACAGCACCTGCGCCTGGAAGAAGGTCCGGCGGTCCTGCTCGCGCGCCATCGAACCGGCGAGCACGTCCAGGATGCGGTCCATGCCCGGGCCGCCCTCGGCTTCGTACCTGGCACCGGGCGGCACGCCGCTGGCCTGGCACATGTCCTCCTGCGGCAGGCGGATCAGCCGCCGCTCGCCGGCCGGGCCGCTCCACCACGCGCGGTCGAAGCGCTCGACCACGAGCGCCTTCATGTCCTCGAACTGCAGTGGCATGCAGGCCGCCACCGGCAGCCCGTACGCTTGCAGGATCCGCGAGCACAGCCACTCGTTCTCGACCGAGTCGCGCATGTCGAGCTTCATGCCGCCGATCAGCCCCAGCGGCAGCTTGAAGATGTGCGTGGTGGGCGTGCCGCCCCGCGGCAGGCACCACTGTCCGTCGTGATGGAGCAGCGCCGTCTTCTCCTGCGCCCCCGCGATGGAGATGCGGAAGTCGTCGTCGTTGGCGACCAGCCCCAGCGTGTGCGGCGTCGTGGTGCCGCGCAGCACCTCGGCCACCTGGGCCTCGGTCAACGGCTGTGCCTGCACGGCCGAGGCGCCGGCCGGGGCCCGGCCCGTGGACAGGATCTCCAGGGCACCCACGCAGTCGCGACCGATCTCGGACAGCAGGTCGAACACCTCGGTCGTGCCGGTCGCGTAGCGGCGCGCCATCCGTTCGCGGATGTCCTGGCTGTCCGGCAGCAGGTTGTCGAACCAGGCCCGAACCTTGGGCCCGCGATGCGGCCCGTTGCCGGGTGTGAACGGCAGCGACAGCGACAGTGGCCGCCCTTGCGCCGACGCCGTCCACCCGAGGTCGTACTGCAGCGTGTCCGGCGCGTTCGGCGCCTGGCTCCAGGTGCCGACGAAGACCCCGTTCATCCAGAGCCCGAGCGAGCGGGTGTGCGATCGGCGTCCCATGCGTCACCAGGACGGCGGCGTGGGGCTGGCGGCGGGCTTGCTCAGCACGAGCTCGACACCGAGGATGCCCAGCAGTTTCAGCAGCCGGGCGGCGCCCACTTTCTCGGCGTTGCGCTCCAGGGCCGAGTAGGTCTGCTGGGTGACGCCAAGACGCAGGGCGGCTTCACTCTGCGTCAGGCCGGCCTCCTTGCGGAAGGCCTGCAGCAGGGTCGGCAGTTGATCCGCGGTGCGAACAGTGAAGTCAGGCATGCAAGCTCCGAGCGTACTTCAGGTTCACAAATTGTAGCCTGTTGAATATATTTACTGCATATAAGCTGTAAGTGAAAAGAACAGCACAAGGGCTGTTTCAGTCCATCCGAAAAATCACACGCATCCCCCCAATATTGAGGATGAATGGCCTCTTGCAGGGGCTCTCCGGCACTGGGCGCCCCTATGCTCACGCCCAAACAGCGCAGGGCTGGGGCCCGGAGGGATTCGATGGAAGGCAGTGCACAGGTGCGCCTGGTGTTCGCGGGCGAGCTGCTGAGCGGGTTCAGCCTCGACGAGGTCAAGCGCAGCTTCGCGCAGGCCTACCGCGTCGAGGGCGAGCGGCTGGAAGAGGTGTTCGCCGGCGGCCGCACGGTGATCAAGCGCGCCATCGCGCTTGCCGATGCCGATCGCTACGTGCAGAAGTTTCGCCAGATGGGCATGCAGGTGCTGGTCGAGACGGCGGATGGCAAGCCGGTGCCCACCTCGTCACCGGCGACGCCACCGATCCCTGCCGTGAAGGCCCCCACCGCCGCACCCGTCGCCGCGCCGCCGCCGACGCCGCTCGCCGCCACCATCCCGCCGCTCGCACCGCTCGAAGAGCAGGTGATCTGCCCCAACTGCGGCGAGCGCCAGCCCAAGCGCGCGTTCTGCCGCAACTGCTCCACCGACATCGCGCGTGCGATCGCCAACAAGCAGGAAGAGATCGACCGGGCCCGCGCCGAGCGCCTGGCGGCCCGCAACGGCGGCCGCTATGCGCCGCCGAAGTCGGGTGGTGCCATGGGGTACGAAGCCACCGAGGATTTGCCTCCGGTCCTGAGCCTGAGCTTCGAAGGCCGCATCGGCCGCATCGCCTACTTCAACACCGGCATGCTGAGCGTGCTCGGTGTCGCGTTGATTGCCATCGCCGCGGCGATCATCCTGCCGATCTTCCGCTCGGTGGGCTTCGCGCTGCTGCTCATACCGGTCTTCGCCGCGTTCGTCATCTGGTCGGTGCGCGCCAGCGCGCTGCGGCTGCACGACATGAACCGCAGCGGCTGGTGGTCGCTGCTGCTGTCGGTGCCCGTCTTCGGCGGCTTGCTCAGCCTGGCGATGATCTTCTGGCCGGGCACCGAGGGCGACAACGACTACGGTCCACAGCCGCGCCGCGGCAACGCCGTGGCCGCGGTGATCACGGGTGTGCTGCTGGTGCTGATCCTGCTCGGCTCGTTCTCGTCGTACCGGTCGTATGTCAAGCGCGCCCGCGAGGCCGAGGCTCCGGCGACGGAGCAGTTCGACCCGCGCGCCGCCCAGGCCGCCGACGTGATCGTCGGCCCGGACGCGCTGAAGGCCTTCACCGACGAGTACCTGGCCCAGGCGAACCACAAGGCCTTCGCGTCGTCCGACAGCGGCGCCTTCGGCTGGCGCTCCGGCCAGAGCTCACCGCGCGAGGCAGCGCGCCAGGCCATGTCGGCCTGCGAGGCCAACCGCAAGCCCTACACCGGGCCGTGCACGCTGGTGAACGTCAACGGCCAGTGGCTCAAGCAGCACTGAGCAGTTCGCGCAACGCCCGCTCGAACACCTCGGGCGGCTGGCCGCCCTGGATCAGGTGGCGGTCGTTGATGATCACCGACGGCACGGCCTGGATGCCGTGCTGGCGGTAGAACTCCTCCTGCGCGCGCACCTCGTCGGCGAACTCGTTCGTCGCGAGCACCTCGCGGGCGCGCGCCACGTCGAGCCCGACCTCGCCGGCCACCTTCACCAGCAGCTCGCGTGAGCTCGGGTCCTGCCCATCGGTGAAGT
>NZ_JBFUFP010000654.1:0-3116 GCF_056403375.1 Rhizobacter sp. P2_H2 | reverse complement strand
GCACCAGCCGCGCGCCGGTCATCAGCGGCCAGAAGAACTCCCACACCGACACGTCGAAGCCGAACGGCGTCTTCTGCAGCACGGTGTCGTGCGGCGTCAGGCCATGCGCCTGTTGCATCCACGCCAGGCGGTTGTGCAGCGCGCGGTGGTGGTTCGCGGCGCCCTTGGGCCGGCCAGTCGAACCGGAGGTGTAGATCACGTAGGCCAGGTGCTGGCCGTGCAGCGCGACGACGGGGTCAGTGTCGATGCCGGGCTGGTCGATCGCATCGCCGTCGACTTGCAGCACCGACAGCGCCGGCCGGCCGCCGAAACGCGCCGCCAGGTGGGGCCGCGTCAGCAGCAGCGCGATGCCGCTGTCGTCGAGCATGTACGCCAGCCGCTCGTCCGGATGCTCCGGGTCCAGCGGCACATAGGCGCCGCCGGCCTTCAGGATCGCCAGCAGGCCGATGACCATCTCGAACGAACGCTCCATCGCGATGCCGACACGCGTGTCCGGCCCGACGCCTTCGGCGATCAGCCGGTGCGCGAGCCGGTTGGCGCGGCGGTTCAGTTCGCCGTAACCCAGCGTCTGCTCGCCGAACACCAGCGCGATCGCCTGCGGCTGCTGCTGCGCCTGCCGCTCGAACAGCCGGTGCACCGGCGCGTCGTACGCATGCTGCTCGCCGTTGACGCTCCACTGCCGCAGCAGCGCCCGGTCGTCCGCGCCGAGCAGTGCGACCTCGCCGACGCGCGCCTGCGGCTGCCCGACCAGCGCGCGCAGCAGCGCCACGTAGTGCGCGCCGAGCCGCGCGATGCGCTGCGGCTCGAACAGCGCATCGGCATAGCGGAACGCAGCGCGCAGGCGGCCATCGTCGAGCTCCTGCGTCTCCAGCGTCAGCTCGAACGGCGCGGCGCGCTCGGCCAGGTCGATGCGCGCGACCTGCAACCCCGGCCAGCCCGTCGGCGAGCGCCCGCCCTGCCCGAGGTGGTTGAACATCACCTGGAACAGCGGCGTGACGCCCGGCACGCGCGGCGGGCGCAGCGCCTCGACGAGGTGGTCGAACGGCAGGTCGGGGTGCGCCTGCGCGTCGATCGCCGCATCGCGCACCTGCTGCAGCAGCGCGAGCAGCGGCTGGCGGCCGTCAACGCGCGCCTGGATTATCAGCGTGTTGATGAAGAAGCCGACGACGCGCGCCATCTCGGGCCGGTGCCGGTTCGCGACCGGCACGCCGATGCGCACCAGCGGCTGGCCGGTGTGCCGGTGCAGCAGCGCGTGGAAGGCCGCGATCAGGCCCATGAAGAGCGTGGCGCCCTCTTTCGCGACGAGGCGCTTCAGTCCGTCGACCAGGTCCGCCGGCAGGTCGACCAAGTGCTGCGCCGCCCCGCTTCGGCCCGCGGCCTCGCGCGGCCGGTCGGTCGGCAGCGCGAGCATGGCCTGCGGATCGTCGATCTGGCGACGCCAATACGCGAGCTGCCGTTCGCCCTCGCCATCGGCCAGCCAGCGCCGCTGCCAGGCCRCGAAATCCCCATAGCGGATCGCCGGTGCCGGCAGCGCCGCCGAGCGGCCCTCGCAGGCCGCGGCATAGCGCTGCGCCAACTCGTCGAGCATCAGCTCGACCGACCAGGCGTCGGACACGATGTGGTGCATCATCAACAGCAGCTCGTGCTCGCCCGGCGCGCAGCGCAGCAGCGCAGCGCGCAGCAGCGGGCCGCGGCGCAGGTCGAACGGCGTGCGGGCGATGCGCAGCGCTTCGTCATGACGCCGTGCATCGCGCTGGTCGGCCGGCAGCAACACCAGGTCGACCAACGGAATCTCGATTGAAGCCGTGTCCTGCACGACCTGCTCCAGCACGCCGCCCTCGCCTTCGCGGAACACCGTGCGCAGGCCGTCATGCTGCTGCACCAGCTCGCCGATCGCCCGCTGCAGCGCCGGCACGTCGAGCGCGCCCGACAGCCGCAGGCCGCCGCCAACGTGGTACGCGGTGCTGTCCGGATCGAGCTGCCACAGGAACCATTGGCCCTGCTGGGCCGGCGACATCGGCGCCACCGCGCCCTCGCCGCGCGTGATCGCCGCCGGAGCGACTTCCACCTGCGGCGCACGCTCGCGCACCGCCTGCGCCAGCGCGGCGACCGTCGGCAGCTTGAAGAACAGCGCCGGATGCAGCTCGACGCCATGCGCCTGCCGCACCCGCGACAACAGCCGGATCGCGAGCAGCGAATCGCCGCCGAGCTCGAACAGGTTGTCGTGCACTCCTATCGGTGCAATGCCGAGCAGCTCGGTCCACAGCGCGGCCAGGCCTTCCTGCAGCGCGCCTTCGGGGGCGGCGAACGGCGTCGTCAGCACCGGGCGCGGATGACCGGTGCGTGCGGGGGCTGAAGCCTCCGCCGACTCCGTGATCACATCCAGCATGCCGCCATCGAGCGGCCCGAAGCGCTGTGCGAGCGGCGTGACCGACACCACCGTCTGCGGCAGGTCCGGCCCGTTGACGATGCGCTCGAACGCGGCGACGCCGCTGCGCTCGTCGAGGCCGATGCCGTCGGGCAGGTCCATGTCGACCGCGATGCCGACATCGCGCCACGCATCCCAGTTGACCGAGAACAGCGGTGGCCCGTCGGCGCGGCGCGATGCGATCGCCAGCGCATCGAGGTAGGCGTTGGCGCCGGCGTAGTCGCTGCGGCCCAGGCCGCCGATCAGGCTGGCGACCGACGAGCAGAACAGCACGTAGTCGAGCGGTTCGTCGCGCAGCACCTCCAGCAGCACCTGCGTGCCGTGCAGCTTGGGCTCGAACGCGGCCTCGACCTGCGCGCGGCTGCGCTGCGCGATCATGCCGCGGCCGGGGTGCACGACGGCATGCACGACGCCCTGCACCGGCCCGAAGCGTTGGTGCACCTGCGCGAGCACCGCGCGCAGCTGTGCCGCATCGTTGACATCGGCGGCGACCGTCATCACCTCGGCACCCGTGGCTTCGAGCGCGACCAGCTGCTGCAGCTTGCGGCGCAACGCGAGCGGCTGCTGTGCGTCATCCGCCAACCGGGCCCAGTCGGCACGCGCCGGCAGCTCGCTGCGGCCCAGCAGCACCAGCCGGGCCTGCCACGCGCCCGCGAGGTGGCGCGCCAGCGCGAGGCCGACGCCGGCG
>NZ_JBFUFP010000653.1:0-3119 GCF_056403375.1 Rhizobacter sp. P2_H2 | reverse complement strand
GCCCGAGCACCGTGCGGGCCCACCTCGAGAACATCTTCCGCAAGCTCGAGTGCACCACCCGGGCCGCCGCCACCCTGAAGGCGATGACGACCGGGCTGCTCTGATCAGCGGCCGCGGGTGGTGGCCTTCGCGAGCGATCGCGCGACCGCCTTCGCGGACTGCGGCTTCGCCGGCGGAAGACTGCCGAGCAGGCCGCCGTTGACGATCTCGACCACCAGCCCGCCCTCGGTGCCGCGCACGCGGCCGATCACCTGGCCGTTGCCGCTGATCGTCACGGTGCCGCTGCCGCTCAAGCTGCCGGGCTGCGTGCCGAAGTCGAGCTGGAAGAAGCCGTCGACCACGTAGTTCACGCCGCCGCGGCTGAACGCGAGCTGCGCGTACTCCTCGCGGATCAGCAGCGTCTGCACCGCGGGCTCCACGCCCTGCGTCACCGTGTGCATCAGTGCATTGCCGCCGGTGAAGGTCGACACCGACTGGGTCGCCACGTCGGTCACGGTCAGTCCGTTGGCCGGCAGGTAGCGCAGCTTCGTGGTCTCGGTCGTGCCGTTCAGGCTGCCGTCGAGCTCGACCTTCGCGTTGCCCTGCACGCGGTTCGTCTTCTCGTCACCGTTCATGTCGTCGGCCGTCACGCGGAAGTCGGTCACGGTCGACTGCGCCGAGCCGACACGGTGCGCCAGGTCCGCGAAGCTGTACGCGAGGCTGCTGCTGCCGGTGTACAGCGAGGTCGATTCGGTGCGGCAGGCATTGAACTGCGCGGCCAGCGTGTGGTTGCCGGTCGGCAGCGTCGTGCCCGGTGCGGGCGCGGCCCCGCCATCCAGCGTGATGCCTGCCGTGCCGCCGCCGCACACCGCGCTGACCGCCAGCACCTTGAAGCCGTCGTCGGCGAACTGCAGCGGTGCGCCGGCGGCTTCCATGCCTGGCAGCCACGCGGTCATCAGCGCGAGCAGCTTCGCCTGCTGGTCGTCGCTGGCCTGGTTGACCGTCAGCGTCGCGGCGGCGCTCGTCACGCTGCCCTTCGCATTCTTCACGACCACCTGGAACTGCGCGCCGTTGTCGGCCGCGGTCACCGCGGCCAGCGTCAGCACGTTGGCCGATGCGCCGGCGATGTCGGTGCCGTTGCGTTGCCACTGGTAGGCGAGCGGTGCGCTGCCCTTGGCCTCGACCGCGAAGACCGCCGAGCTGCCGACGTTGACGACGATGCCCTGCGGCTGCGTCGTGATCACCGGCGGCGATTGCGCCGGGATGACGGTGAGCTTCGCCGCGTCGGTCGTCAGCGTGCCGCCGGCGTTGCTCACGGTGACGCTGAACAGCGCGCCGTCGTCGCCCTCGACCGTCGTGAACGCGTAGCTGGGCGATGCCGCACCGGCGATCGCCTGGCCGTTGCGCTTCCATTGGTAGGTGAACGGCGCACTGCCGGTCACGCCCACCGTGAAGACGGCGGTCTCGCCGGCATTCACCGTCGCGTCGCGCGGTGCCCAGGCCAGCGTCGGCGGGATCGGCGTCGCGCTGACGGTGAGCTTGGCGGTCGTGGTCGTCACGCTGCCGGCGGCGTTGGTGGCCTTCAGGCTGTAGACGGCGCCGTTGTCAGCCAGCGTCACCTCCGGCAGCCACAGGAAGCTGCTGTCGCTGCCGGCAATCTCGACGCCGTTGCGCAGCCAGACATAGGTCATCGGCTGCGTGCCGTCGATGGTGGCGTAGAACATCACGGTCTCGCCGATCGCCACCGTCTGCGCGCGCGGGTTGCTCGTCACCTTCGGCGCGAGCTTGCTGCCGGTGGTCGCGGTTTCCAGCACCATGCATTCGGTCATCGCGCCGTTCTCGCTCCCCATCGTCACTTCGTGGATGGCGGTGACGAGCTTGTCGGTCGCGGCCCACACCGAGGTGGTCGAATCCTTGCGCACCTGCACGACGAAATGGCCGGTGGCGTCGGTGATCGCCGAGCTGCGCCCGGAGTAGTCGACGCCGCTGGTGCTGACCAGCACGTTCGCCGCCGGCTTGCCGTCGGCGGTCACCACGCAGCCTTCGAGGTCGACGGTCTCGGCGACCTGGTCGGCGTTCCAGTAGCTGAAGTGCGTGACGGTGCCTTCGTAGTACTGGTTCGCGCCGGTGCCGCTCAGCGTGGCCGTGCCTTCCTGCACCCAGCGCGCGCTGGCCTCGTCGAAATGCCACAGCGGCACGCTGGCCGGCGGGTTCGGCGAGCGGGTCGACAACGGGATGCGCACGGTGGCCTGGCTGCCGGGCTTCAGGTTCAGGCGCTTGCCGTCGGCATCGCGCAGGTCGACCTTGACCGCACCGAAGCTCTCGATCGCGCGCACGCTGCCGTTCTGCAGCGTCGTGTAGCCGCCGGGCATGCGCTCGGGGTCACGTGCCGGGTCGACCGGCGTGACGCTGACCGACACGGTGCCGGCCGCGGGCGCGCCGGTCTCGGCGTCGACCAGGCTGGCGGCCGGCAGCGCCACTTGCGCGGTGCCGGCGGCGTTGCCGATGACGGCGCTGGCCGCAGCGGAGAAGGTCTGCGGCGCGGCGAGCTTCAGCAGGCGCACGCGGATGTCGGCCGTGCTGCCGGTGGCGAGTTTGACGACGGCGACGTTCGCACCGTGTTGGGTGGCTTCGACCTTGACGGTCACGCGCTCGGCCGGCGCGACGCCGGTCAGCGTGAAGCTGCCGTCGTTCGCGGTCTTCGTGCTCGCGCTGCCGGCCGTGACGGTGGCGTTGGCGACGGCCTGGTCGCTGTCCATGTCGACGACGTGCCCGGTGACGCTGGCGGTGGCCGGTGGCGGGTTGTTGCCGCCATCGTTCGAATCGCCGCCGCCGCACGCGGMGAGGGCGAGGCTGGCGAGCAGGGCGGCCAGCCCGTGGGTGAATGATTTCATCATCGGTGTCCCTTGGTGAGGATTGAGGAGGGCTTCAGGAAGAGGGCTTCAGCGGTTGCCGGCGGCTCGCGGCGCCAGCCCCTTCAGGTGCAGGTACAGCGCCTGCGCATCGGTGTCGTTCAGCGCCTGCAGCGATTCGAACGGCATCACGCGGCTGATCGCACTGCCGTCGGGGCGCCRGCCGCTGCGCAGCATCCGGACGAACGCGCCCGCATCGGCGTAGTGCGCCATCGCACTGGCGTCGCC
>NZ_JBFUFP010000652.1:0-3127 GCF_056403375.1 Rhizobacter sp. P2_H2 | reverse complement strand
GGTCCATGTAGGGCAGCGACTGGATGTAGGTCTTGCTTTCGGCCAGCTTCTCGGTCGCGCGGTGCAGCAGGCCGATGTGCGGGTCGGCGCGCTGGATGACCTCGCCGTCGAGTTCGAGCACGAGGCGCAGCACACCGTGCGCGGCCGGGTGCTGCGGGCCGAAGTTCAGCGTGTAGTTCTTGATCTCTGCCATGTCGTTGCCTCGAGGCGCGAGCCCCTAGTGCAGGCCACCGTAGTTGTCTTCGCGAATGATGCGCGGCGTGATCTCGCGCGGCTCGATCGTCACCGGCTGGTAGATCACCCGCTTCTGCTCGGGGTCGTAGCGCATCTCGACGTGCCCGGAGGTCGGGAAATCCTTGCGGAACGGGTGGCCGATGAAGCCGTAGTCGGTCAGGATGCGGCGCAGGTCGACGTGGCCGTCGAACAGGATGCCGTACAGGTCGAAGGCCTCGCGCTCGAACCAGTTGGCCGAGTTCCAGATCTCGTTGACCGACGCCACCATCGGCAGGTCATCATCGGGTGCGAACACCTTCAGGCGCAGCCGCCAGTTGTGCGTGATCGACAGCAGGTGCGAGGCCACGCAGTAGCGCAGGCCTTCGTTCGGCTGGTCCTTGTACGACGAATAGTCGAGGCCGCACAGGTCGACCAGCTGCTCGAAGCGCAGCGCCGGGTCGTCGCGCAGCGCGAGCGCCACCGCAGCGTAGTGCTCGGCGGTGACGGTCAGCGTGAGTTCACCGCGGTCGCGCACCAGGCGCTTGATCTTGCCGGCAAAGGCCGCTTCGAGCGCGGCCTGCAGGGTATCGAGTTTGCTCATGCGGGCTTTCAGCGAGCGATCGTGTTTTCGCGGCGGATCTTGGTCTGCAGCTGCAGCACGCCGTACAGCAGCGCCTCGGCCGTCGGCGGGCAGCCGGGCACGTAGACGTCGACCGGCACGATGCGGTCGCAGCCGCGCACCACCGAGTAGCTGTAGTGGTAGTAGCCGCCGCCGTTGGCGCACGAGCCCATCGACAGCACCCAGCGCGGCTCGGCCATCTGGTCGTAGACCTTGCGCAGCGCCGGCGCCATCTTGTTGCACAGCGTGCCGGCGACGATCATCAGGTCGCTCTGGCGCGGGCTGGGACGGAACAGCATGCCGAAGCGATCGATGTCGTAGCGGGCCGCGCCCGCATGCATCATCTCGACCGCGCAGCACGCGAGGCCGAAGGTCATCGGCCACAGGGATCCGGTCTTCGACCAGTTGATCAGCGTGTCGACGCTGGTCGTGACGAAGCCTTCTTTCAGAACGCCATCAATGCTCATCTGATTACTCCCAGTCCAGGGCGCCCTTTTTCCATTCGTAGGCGAAGCCGACGACGAGGATGCCGAGGAAAACCATCATCGACCAGAACCCCGCAGGGCCGATTTCCTTGAGCGACACCGCCCACGGGAAGAGGAACGCGATTTCCAGGTCGAACAGGATGAAGAGGATCGCGACGAGGTAGTAGCGCACGTCGAACTTCATGCGCGCGTCCTCGAAGGCCTCGAAGCCGCATTCGTAGGGGGAATTCTTCGCGGCGTCCGGCTTGTGCGGACCCAGCAGGAAACCGAGCACCTGAGGCGCTACGCCTACCCCTACGCCGACCAGGATGAACAGGATGACGGGCAGGTAGGGAGCGAGGTTCATGGTGTGGTTTGAGCGGTCTTGAAACAAACGAGGCACTGGGTAAGTGCCTCGTTCAAAGATCTGGTGCCGTCGGCGAGACTCGAACTCGCACAGCTTTCGCCACTACCCCCTCAAGATAGCGTGTCTACCAATTTCACCACGACGGCTGCACTCAAAATCGCTGTTCGGTTGGCATGAGGACTGGCTTACCGAACAGCCGTAAATTCTAACCTCAAAGACCTCGGGTTTACGCGCTGTGCACCGCAGTGCAGCACGACAGTCGGATACCCGGGCAGGTCCTTGACCCCGATCACCCGCCGATCACTTGGTCGGGATCGCGCCCGCGCCCGACGCGGCCTGCACCGGCGCGGCCGGAGCGATGACGGCCGAAGCGCCATCGGCCGGGATCGCGGCAGCGCCCGAAGCCCCACCGGCGGGCGCGCTTGCAGCGATGCCGGGCGCGCGATCCAGGATGGTCGAGCCCGACGCCGGCGCCGCGCTCGCGCGCTCGTGCGAGAAGTACGCGAGCGTCAGCGTGCAGACGAAGAAGACGGCAGCGCACACCGCCGTCGAACGCGACAGGAAGTTCGCGCTGCCGGTCGCACCGAACAGGCTGCCCGACGAGCCGCTGCCGAACGAGGCGCCCATGTCAGCCCCCTTGCCATGCTGCACCAGCACCAGGCCGATCATGACCAGGGCCGCCAGCATCTGGATGACGACGACGAAATTCAACAGCACTTGCATTGTTCTTGCTCCAGAAAAATCAGGGTCCGCGGGTCAGGCCGCGGCTTTGCATATGGCCGCGAAATCCGCGGCCTTCAGTGACGCCCCGCCGATCAGCCCGCCGTCGATGTCGACTTGGGCAAACAGGCTGGCGGCGTTGTCGGCTTTCACACTCCCGCCGTACAACAACAACATCTCATCGGATTTCTGCGTCGCCGCGTGCAACTGCGCGCGCAGCAGCGCATGCACCGCCTGCGCCTGCTCGGGCGACGCGGTCTTGCCGGTGCCGATCGCCCACACCGGCTCGTAGGCCACGACGACCTGCGAGATGCAGTGCGCGAGCGTGTGGATCACCGCCGACAGCTGGCGCTTGACCACCGCATCGGTSTGCCCGGCCTCGCGTTCGGCCAGCGTCTCGCCGACGCAGACGATCGGCGTCAGCTTGTGGGCCAGCGCCGCCTTCGCCTTGTCGGCCACCAACTGGTCGGATTCGGCATGCAGCGCACGCCGCTCCGAGTGCCCGACGATCACGTAGCGGCAGCCGAACTCGGCCAGCATCGATGCCGACACCTCGCCGGTGTAGGCACCGCTCTCGTTCCTTGAACAATCCTGCGCGCCCCAGGCCAGGCGTTGGCCTTGAAGCGACAGCGCGACCTCGCCCAGGTACGGGAACGGCGCGCACACCGCCACGTCGGCATCGAAGGGGCCGGCCGCCACCAGGGCGGCCAGCAGTTCGGCATTGGCCACGCGGCTGCCGTTCAT
>NZ_JBFUFP010000651.1:0-3141 GCF_056403375.1 Rhizobacter sp. P2_H2 | reverse complement strand
CCGAAGCGCTGCAGCAGCAGCGTGTAGAGGCTGGCCGAATCGGGCTGGATCGACCGGTCGAGCGCGATCCAGGCACCGGCCAGCACCAGCACGCCCAGCATGCCGCTCCAGACGCCTTCCCAGCTCTTGCCGGGGCTGATGGACAGGGCAAGCTTGCGGCGGCCGAAGGCCTTGCCGCCGAAGTAGGCGGCGATGTCGGCCGCCCACACCAGGCACAGCACCGACAGSAGGAAGTTGACGCCGATGGTCTTCGCACCGGCGAGCGCCAGCCAGGCCGTCCACAGCGCGGCCAGCCCGAGCACCCAGCGGGCAACCGTGGGCAGTTGCGGCCAGGCCCCCGGCCCGACCCGCAGCGCGAGCGCGCCGCCCAGCACCCACACCGCGAACGCCAGCCACCACGCGGGGCTGGCACCGGGGTGCACCCAGCCAGCCGCCATCGCGGCGGCACAGGCCGCGGCCAGCGTGACGCCCAGCCCGATCGCGAGAGCGGACGGCGCCGCATTCAGCCGCGCCCACTCCCAGCCGGCCGCGCCGATCATCAGCAGCGTGATCAGCGCGAACGGCCACGCCATCGGCGCGAACATCGCCGGCAGCAGCACGAGCAGCAGCACGACGGCGGTGATGATGCGTTGCTTCAGCACGCTCAGGCCCCCGCCTCGGTCGCCACGTCGGCACTGTTCACGCGGCCGAAGCGGCGGTCGCGGCTCGCGTAGTCGGCCAGCGCGGCATCGAGCTGCACGGTGCCGAACTCCGGCCACAGGCAGTCGCTGAACACCAGTTCGGAGTACGCCACCTGCCACAGCAGGAAGTTGCTGATGCGCACCTCGCCGCCGGTGCGGATGAAGAGGTCGGGATCGGGCGCGAAATTCATCGCCATGTAGCTGCCGAGCTTCGCTTCGTCGAGCTCGTGCGCCGGCACGCCCGCCGCGATGGCCTGCTGGCAGGCCTGCACGATGTCCCAGCGGCCGCCGTAGTTGAACGCGACCGACAGCGTGATGCGCCGGTTCCCGGCGGTGGTGCGCTCGGCCTCGTCCCAGGCGGCGCGCACCTTGTCGGACACCTGCGAGCGGTCGCCGACGATGCGGATGCGCACGCCCTCGCCCGCCAGCTTGGCCAGGTACTTCGAGACGGCGACCAGCACCAGGCTCATCAGCCCGGACACCTCTTCGGTCGGCCGCTTCCAGTTCTCGGACGAGAACGCGAACACGGTGAGGTATTCGATGCCGCGGTCGGCACAGGCTTCGACGGTGCGCACCAGCGCATCGACGCCCTGCTTGTGGCCGAAGAAGCGCGGCATCAGCCGTTTCTTGGCCCAGCGGCCGTTGCCGTCCATCACGATGGCCACGTGGCGTGGAACGCGGGCTACGGTGTCCACAGGGGTCGAGCGGGAAAACAGGGAGGAAACGATGCTGCTTTCACGGCCGCGTCAGACGGCCATGATCTCCGCTTCTTTGCCGGCGATCAGGCGATCGATCTCGGCGATCGTGCGGTCGGTCAGCTTCTGCACCTCGTCGAGCGAGCGGCGCTCGTCGTCTTCGGTGATCTCCTTGTCCTTCAGCAGCTTCTTCGCATGCTCGTTGGCATCGCGGCGCAGGTTGCGCGTGGCGATCTTGGCGTCTTCGCCGGCGTTGCGCACGACCTTGGTCAGGTCGCGGCGGCGCTCTTCGGTCAGCGCGGGCATCGGCACGCGCAGCAGGTCGCCCTGCGACGACGGGTTCAGGCCCAGGTCGGATTCGCGGATGGCCTTCTCGATCTTCGCGCCCATGCCCTTTTCCCAGGGCTGCACGGTGATCGTGCGGGCGTCCAGCAGGGTCACGTTGGCGACCTGGCTGATCGGCAGCATCGAGCCGTAGTAGTCGACCTGCACCTGGTCGAGCAGGCCCGGGTGGGCCCGGCCGGTGCGGATCTTCTGCAGTTCACCCTTGAACGATTCGATCGTCCGGCCCATCTTCTGCTCGGCCGTCTTCTTGATGTCGGCGATGCTCATGTCGGTTTCCTCAAACGCTCACACGTGGACGAGGGTGCCCTCGTCCTCACCCATCACCACCCGCTTCAGGGCACCGGCCTTGAAGATGCTGAACACCTTGATCGGCAGCTTCTGGTCGCGGCACAGCGCGAAGGCCGTGGCGTCCAGCACCTGCAGGTTGCGGGTGATGGCTTCATCGAAACTGATCTGACTGTAGCGCGTCGCGCTCGGGTCCTTCTTGGGGTCGGCACTGTAGACGCCGTCGACCTTGGTCGCCTTCAGCACGATCTCGGCGCCCATCTCCGCGCCGCGCAGCGCAGCGGCCGTGTCGGTCGTGAAGAACGGGTTGCCGGTACCGGCCGCGAAGATCACGACCTTGCCTTCCTCGAGGTACTGCAGCGCCTTCGGCCGCACGTAGGGCTCGACGACCTGCTCGATGCTGATGGCCGACATCACGCGGGYGGTCATGCCCTCCTGGCGCATCGTGTCGGCCAGCGCCAGCGAGTTCATCACGGTGGCGAGCATGCCCATGTAGTCGGCGGTCGCGCGGTCCATCCCGACCGAGCCACCGGCCACGCCGCGGAAGATGTTGCCGCCGCCGATCACGACGGCGACCTCGCAGCCGAGCTGCGTCACCTCTTGCACCTCGCGCACCATGCGAACGATGGTGGCCCGGTTGATCCCGTAGGCATCGTCGCCCATCAGGGCTTCGCCCGAGAGCTTGAGCAGGATTCGCTTGTACGCCGGCATGCGGTTTTCTCCCCGAGTTGGTCAAGCCTTGCGGCGCCGAAGTCTAACCACCGCGACAGGACGCCTCGTGAGCGCCCCGCCGCCTCTCGCTGTCTCTCTCGCCTCAGCCGCCCTTGGCGGCCGCGACCTGCGCGGCCACTTCGGCGGCGAAGTCGTCGACCTTCTTCTCGATGCCTTCGCCGACGACGTACAGCGTGAAGCCCTTGACGGTGGTGTTCGCGCCCTTGAGCATCTGCTCGACGGTCTGCTTGTCGTTCTTGACGAAGGTCTGGTTCAGCAGGCTGACTTCCTTCAGGAACTTCTGCACCGAGCCTTCGATGCGCTTCGCGACGATCTCGGCCGACTGCACCGGCTTGCCGGCAGCCTCGGCCGCCTTCGCATCTTCGGCAGCCTTGCCGGCGGCCACGGCGCGTTCCTTCTCGATC
>NZ_JBFUFP010000650.1:0-3142 GCF_056403375.1 Rhizobacter sp. P2_H2 | reverse complement strand
TCGTGCTGGTGGTGTTCGCGCTCGGATTCTTCACCTCTGCGCGCATTGCCGAGCAGGTGAAGGCTGGCATCAACGCGTTGCCGAAGGGGCAGCGCTATGCAGGCCTCGCGATGGGCCTCACGCTGCCGCAGACCTATCGATATGTGCTGCTGCCGATGGCGTTTCGCATCATCGTCCCACCACTGACCAGCGAGTCGATGAACATCATCAAGAACTCGTCGGTGGCGTTTGCCGTCAGCATCACCGAACTGACGATGTTTGCGATGCAGGCACAGGAAGAGACGTCGCGCGGGATTGAAATCTATCTCGCGGTGACGGGCCTGTACTTCGTGTCTGCCTTTTCCATCAACCGTCTGGCCTTGTTCCTGGAAAACAAGGTCCGGATCCCCGGCATGATGGGGAGCGGGAAATGAACCTGAATCTCGACTATTCATTCCTGTCCTGGCAAGTCGCCTCCGCTTTTTTCACCAAGGGGCTGATCTTTTCGGTCCAGCTGACGCTGGTCGCGATGGTCGGTGGCATCGTGCTGGGCACGCTCATCGCGCTGATGCGGCTGTCGGGCAAGCAGTGGTTGGTGATGCCGGCGGCGTTCTACGTGAACACGCTGCGTTCGGTCCCGCTGGTGATGGTGATCCTGTGGTTCTTCCTGCTGATCCCGCTGTTGATCGGGCGCGCACTTGGCACCGAGCTGTCGGCCATCATCACCTTCACGGTGTTCGAGGCCGCCTACTACTCGGAGATCATGCGGGCTGGCATCCAGAGCGTGGCGCGCGGCCAGGTGTACGCCGGCTACGCGGTCGGCATGACCTACCGCCAGACCATGCAGCTGATCGTGCTGCCGCAGGCCTTCCGCAACATGCTGCCGGTGCTGCTGACGCAGACCATCATCCTGTTCCAGGACACCTCGCTGGTCTACGCGATCGGTGCCTACGACCTGCTGAAGGGCTTCGAGGTCGCCGGCAAGAACTTCAACCGCCCGGTCGAGACCTACCTCGCCGTCGCCGTCGTCTACTTCATCATCTGCTTCAGCCTGTCGATGCTCGTGCGTCGCCTGCAGAAGAAGATCGCCATCATCCGCTGAACCCGCAGGGGGACTTCCCATGATCAAGATCAACAACGTTTCCAAGTGGTACGGCAGCTTCCAGGTGCTGACCGACTGCACGACCAGCATCGAGAAGGGCGAGGTCGTCGTGGTGTGCGGCCCGTCGGGCTCGGGCAAGTCGACGCTGATCAAGACGGTCAACGCGCTGGAGCCGATCCAGAAGGGCGACATCGTCGTCGACGGCATCTCGATCTCCGACCCGAAGACCAACCTGCCGAAGCTGCGCAGCCGTGTCGGCATGGTGTTCCAGCACTTCGAGCTGTTCCCGCACCTCACCGTCACCGAGAACCTGACGCTCGCGCAGATCAAGGTGCTGAACCGCAAGCCCGAAGACGCCAAGGTGCGCGGCATGAAGATGCTCGACCGCGTGGGCCTGAGCGCGCACAAGGACAAGTTCCCGGGCCAGCTGTCGGGCGGCCAGCAGCAGCGCGTGGCGATCGCCCGCGCGCTCAGCATGGACCCGATCGTGATGCTGTTCGACGAACCCACCTCGGCGCTCGACCCCGAGATGGTCGGCGAGGTGCTGGACGTGATGGTGCAGCTGGCCAACGAAGGCATGACGATGATGTGCGTCACGCACGAGATGGGCTTCGCGAAGAAGGTCAGCAACCGCGTGATCTTCATGGACGCCGGCAAGATCGTCGAGGACTGCACCAAGGACAGCTTCTTCGGCAAGCCCGAGGAGCGCACCCCGCGCGCGAAGGATTTCCTCTCGAAGATCCTTCAGCACTGAGTCCGGGCTACAGGTCCTGGTGCAGGCAGAGGATGTTGCCTTCCGGGTCCTCGAACCAGGCCGCCTTCTCGGAGCCGAGCACGCAGACGTGGTCGGTGGTCTTCAGCCCGGGCAGGTCGTAGTCTGCGAACTGCACGCCGCGCCCCGACAGCTCGGCGACCGCCGTCCCGATCTCGTCGACGCGGAAGCTCAGCGCCGTGTGCTGCGCCTTCGTGCCTTCGGGTTTCGGGAACAGTGCGATCTCGGTGCCGCCGCAGCGGTAGACGAACTTGCCATCCGGCTTGCCGCCCAGCGCCTCCAGCCCCAGGACGGTCTCGTAGAACCGGCGTGCCCTGGCCATGTCCTTGACCGGCAGGATGCAGGTGGCGTGCGTGCTCGGGAACGGGGTGTTCATCGCGATCTCCTCGAGCGCCCTTGCAGGGAAGGGCGGCACGACCTAGTCTAGGCGCCGGCGCAGCAGGGCAATGAGAAAATCGCCCGATGACCGAATCCCTGACCCTCACCCGCCCCGACGACTGGCACCTGCACCTGCGCGACGGCGCCGCGCTCGCCGCGGTGCTGCCCGACACCGCGCGCCAGTTCGCGCGCGCGATCGTGATGCCCAACCTGCGCCCGCCGGTCACCACCGCCGCCCAGGCCGTCGCCTACCGCGAACGCATCCTCGCGGCGCTGCCCGAAGGGGCGGCCTTCGAGCCGCTGATGACGCTGTACCTCACCGACGTCCTGCCGCCCGACGAGATCAAGCGGGCCAAGGAGGCCGGCGTCGTCGCGCTCAAGCTCTACCCGGCCGGTGCCACCACCAACAGCGACGCCGGCGTGACCGACCTGCGCAAGACGTACAGGACGCTCGAAGCGATGCAGCGCGAAGGCCTGCTGCTGCTGGTGCACGGCGAGGTCACCGACCCGGCGGTCGACGTGTTCGACCGCGAGGCGGTCTTCATCGACACCGTGATGCAGCCGCTGCGCCGCGACTTTCCCGAACTGAAGGTGGTGTTCGAGCACATCACCACGCGCGAGGCGGCGCAGTACGTGGCGCAGGCCGATGCGCACACCGCCGCCACCGTCACCGCGCACCACCTGCTGTACAACCGCAACGCGATCTTCCAGGGCGGGCTGCGGCCGCACTATTACTGCCTGCCGGTGCTCAAGCGCGAAGTCCACCGCCAGGCGCTGGTGCAGGCCGCCACCTCGGGCAGCACGAAGTTCTTCCTCGGCACCGACAGCGCGCCGCATGCGTCGCAGATGAAAGAGCAGTCGGTGTGCGGCGCCGGCTGCTACACCGCGCTGTCGGCGCTGGAGCTGTATGC
>NZ_JBFUFP010000649.1:0-3143 GCF_056403375.1 Rhizobacter sp. P2_H2 | reverse complement strand
AGGCGTGGCCCCGGCTGTAGCTGCCGGCCAGGTCGACCGTCGGCAGGTGGCCGGCACGCGCCTTCTCGGTCTCGAGCTTCGCGATGTCGTAGCCCAGTTGCGCGCGGCGCACGGTCGGCGCGGTGTCGGTCTGCGACACCCAGGCTTCGACGTTGTCCGGTGCCGTGGCCGGCAGCGCGACCGGGGTCGCCAGCGGCTTCGGCGTGACGCCGTCACGACCGACCAACTGGTCGAGCGCGATGCGCTTGGTGCGCAGGTCGTTGTCGGCCGCGATCTCCTGCGCCCGGGCCAGGTCGAAGCGCGCCTGCGCCTCGCGGGTGTCGGTGATGGTCGCGGTGCCGACCTCGAAGTTGCGCTTCGCCGAGGCCAGCTGCTCGGCGATCCCGTTCTTGTTGGCCTGTGCGGTGGCCAGCGCGTCCTGCGCCGCCAGCACGTCGAAATACGTCTGCGCGACGCGCACGATCAGCTCCTGCTCGGCGGTCTCCAGGTCGGCGCGCGAGACTTCGACACCCAGGTCGGCCTGGTCGATGGACTTGTCATTGGCGCGGTTGAACAGCGTCTGCGACGCGCTCAGCTCGCCCGTGGTCGAGGTGCCGGTCGAATCGCCGCTGGCCGGCGATTCGCTGTCGCTGCGGCCGGCCTGCAACTGGGCCTGGACCTTCGGCCGGCGCAGCGCATGCACCTGGTCGGCCCGGGACTGCGTCGACTCGGCCAGCGCCTTCGCCGCCAGGTAGGTCGCGTCGTAGCCGCGCGCCGTGTCGTAGAGCTCGGCGAGGCTTTGCGCCTGCGCGAAGGGCACGGCACCGAACAGGACGGCGCAGGCCAGCATCAGGCGGCTCGGCTTCGGCAAACGGGTCAGGGACACAGCGGACATGGGACGTTCCTTGCGGGATGGGTGATCAGGAATCAGTAGAGAGGCACCGACGCGTCGACCTCGCGCGACCACGCGTCGATGCCGCCGGCGATGTTGTACACGTCGGCATGGCCCTCGCGCTCGAGGAATGCGACGACCTGCAGACTTCGCATGCCGTGGTGACACAAACCCAGGATGGGCTGCGCCGCGTCGAGCTCGGCCAGGCGCTGCGGGATCTCGCGCATCGGGATGCAGACGGTGGGCACGCCCGGCACGGCGAGCGCGGCGGTCTGCACCTCCCACGGCTCACGCACGTCCAGGATCACCGGCCGGGTGTCGGGGCCGAAGCTCGCGAGGAGCGCGTGCACGTCGGTGACTCGAACCTGTTGCATGTCGCGGTGTGTCCTGTGCCGATCAGAAATGGAAGCGCGACGGCTCGTCGAAGCCCAGCAGCCGCGGCGCGACCGTGTCGAACAGCTCGACGCTGCGGAACTCGGCCTCGCCGACGCGCGTGACCAGCGTCGCGCGCATCACCGGCTCCTGGCCGACGATCGCGGCGAGGCGGCCGCCGACCTTCAGCTCGTTCAGCAGCGCCTGCGGCACCGCGGCGACCGAGCCCGACAGCAGGATCACGTCGAACGGACCGGCCGTCGGCAGCCGCTTCGAGCCGTCGCCCTCGACCACGTTGACGTTCGCGACCGCGGCGCGGCGCAGGTTCTCGGCGGCCAGGCGGGCCAGCTCGGGYACGATCTCCAGCGTGACCACCTGGCGCGCCTTGTGCGACAGCAGCGCGGCCATGTAGCCCGAGCCGGCGCCGATCTCCAGCACGCGCTCGTGGCGGCGCACGTTCAGTTCCTGCAGCAGCCGGGCCTCGACGCGCGGCGCCAGCATCTGCTGGCCGCCCGGCAGCGGCACCTCGGTGTCCATGAAGGCCATCGCGCGGTAGGCGGCGGGCACGAAATCCTCGCGCTTGATCACGCCCAGCAGCGTCAGCACGCCGGGGTCGAGCACGTCCCACGGGCGGATCTGCTGCTCGATCATGTTGAAGCGGGCTTGTTCGACGTTCATGGCGGCGTTCCTCCGGAAGCAGGCTGGGGTTGGGGCAAACCCGGCATTTTAGGGGGCGCCCACCTGCGTCTGGCCCATGTCGCGAGGTCGTCGAGATAGCAGTAGATGACGGGCACCACCACCAGCGTCAGCAGCGACGAGGTGATCACCCCGCCGATCACCGCCTGGCCCATCGGGGCGCGCTGCTCCGAGCCCTCGGACAGCGCGAACGCCAGCGGCACCATGCCGAAGATCATCGCGAGCGTCGTCATCAGGATCGGGCGCAACCGCACCTCGGCGGCATGCAGCAGCGCCTGCTCGCGGGTCATCGGCGGCTCGTCGTGGTCGAGCCCGTGCTCGCCGCGGTGCTCGCCGGCGCGCGAGCGGATCGCGAAATCCACCAGCAGGATCGCGTTCTTCGTCACCAGCCCCATCAGCATCACGATGCCGATGATGCTGAACATGTTCAGCGTCGAGCGGAACATCAGCAGCGCGAGCACCACGCCGATCAGCGTCAGCGGCAGCGAGCTCATCAGCGCGAGCGGCTGCAGGAAGCTGCGGAACTGGCTCGCGAGGATCATGTAGATGAACACCACCGCCAGTGCCAGCGCACCCACGGCGTACGCGAACGATTCGTTCATGTTCTTCGTCGAGCCGCCGAACACGTAGCGGTAGCCGGGCGGCCACGCGATGGTGTCGAGCGCGCGGCGGATGTCGGCCGACACGTCGCCGGAGCTGCGGCCGTAGGCGTTCGCGTCGATGTTGATCTCGCGGTTCAGGTCGCGCCGGTTGATCTGGTTCGGGCCGGTCGACGGCGTGATGTCGGCCACCTGCGACAGCCGCACCGAGCGCGCCGATCCGTCGGCCGCCGCGGCGACGTTGATCGGCAGGCGCTGCAGGTCTTCCAGCGTGTTGCGGCTGTCGGGCGCGAGGCGCACGTTCACGTCGTAGTTCTCGCCGTCGGGCGCACGCCAGTTGCCCACCGTGGTGCCGGCCACCAGCGTGCGCAGGCTGTTGGCGAGCGCGTTGACGTTCAGTCCGGCGTCGGAGGCGGCGTCGCGCTTCACGTCGATCGCGACGGTCGGCTTGTCGGGCTTCAGCGTGGTGTCGAGGTCGACCAGGCCGGGAATGGCGCGCAGCTTCACGTCGAGCTGGGCCRACAGCCGCGCGAGTTCGGCCAGGTCGGCGCCCTGGATCGAGAACTGCAGGCTCTTGCCGCCACCGAGGTCGGTCGGGCCGATGT
>NZ_JBFUFP010000648.1:0-3145 GCF_056403375.1 Rhizobacter sp. P2_H2 | reverse complement strand
GCCACCACCAGGGCGTAGCCGAGCAGCGTGAAGAGCGGGAACAGCACCCACAGCGTCAGGCCCGGCGGCGCCGCGGACATCCCCAGGGGCGCCGCGACCAGCGCGACGGCGGACAGGAAACCCAGGGCGGCCAGCACGCCGCCGACGATCGCGATCAGCATGGTTGTGAGTCGATGCGGTGAAGGTGGCGCAAGGATAGCGCGGCTGCCCCTCGCAGGGCCATACTGGCGCGGTGGCCGCTCGGCAAGATGCCGCTGCTGGAGGACCGGGGCCGGCCGATCGGCGAGACGAGCATCATCATGGAGCACCTGCAGCGCCATCACGCGCGCCCGGGCCGTACGCTGATCCCGCAGGATGCGGAGGCCGCGCTCGAGGTCCGCCTGTGGGATCGCCTGTCCGACCTGTACCTGATGCTGCCGATGCAGGCCTTCACCGCYGACCGCCTGCGGCCCGAGGGCGAACGCGATGCGCGCAACGTGAGCCAGGCGCGCGACACGCTGTCGACCGCCTATGCGATGTTCGACCGCCAGCTCGAGGGCCGCACCTGGGTGGCCGGGGAGGCCTTCAGCCTGGCCGATTGCGCCGCGGCGCCGGCGCTGTTCTATGCGCTGACCTACCTGCCGCTGCCGCCGCAGCACGCGCGACTCGCGGCCTACTTCGAACGGCTCGTCGCGCACCCGGCGGTGGCGCTCACCATCGAGCAGGCGCGGCCCTTCTTCCAGTTCTACCCGGGTCGTGATGGACTGGCCCGGCGCTTCTTCGATCCAGCGGCCCCTGGCTGAACCGCTCCCTGCGTACGGGCGCCCCCACGGTCTCTCCAAAGACCCCCCTCTTGAACCGTCACGCCCTGCCCCTATAATTCTGATCTGCTAGCACTCATCCACCTTGAGTGCTAACGACATCCAGGTGCCTTCGGGTGCCGATGTTCTGCCAAGTCAATGAGCGCCAACTTGCCTCGTTGCCCACCAGAAGTCCCATTTGAGACATCAAGGAGAAGCCATGAAATTTCGCCCGTTGCACGACCGCGTGATCGTCGAGCGCGTTGAAGCAGAAACCAAGACCGCTTCCGGCATCGTCATCCCCGACGCCGCCACCGAGAAGCCCGAGCAAGGCATCGTCCTGGCCATCGGCCCGGGCAAGCGCAACGAGAAGGGCGACTTCGTGGCCCTGAACGTCAAGGTCGGCGACCGCGTGCTGTTCGGCAAGTACAGCGGCCAGGTCGTCAAGGACGGCGGCAAGGAACTGCTGGTGATGCGCGAAGAAGACCTCTTCGCCGTGGTCGAGAAGTGATTCTCCCGGCACTGGCTCTAGCACCTCAACACTGAATTCGGAGAAAAGAACATGGCAGCAAAAGACGTAGTCTTCGGCGGCGAAGCCCGCGCACGCATGGTCGAGGGTGTCAACATCCTCGCCAACGCCGTCAAGGTGACCCTGGGCCCGAAGGGCCGCAACGTGGTCCTCGAGCGCTCGTTCGGCGCCCCCACCGTCACGAAGGACGGTGTCTCGGTCGCCAAGGAGATCGAGCTGAAGGACAAGCTCCAGAACATGGGCGCGCAGATGGTCAAGGAAGTCGCTTCCAAGACCAGCGACATCGCCGGTGACGGCACCACCACCGCCACCGTGCTGGCCCAGGCCATCATCCGCGAAGGCATGAAGTACGTGGCCGCCGGCATGAACCCGATGGACCTGAAGCGCGGCATCGACAAGGCCRTCACGGCCCTGGTCGAGCAGCTGAAGAAGGCCTCGAAGGCCACCACGACCTCGAAGGAAATCGCGCAAGTCGGCTCGATCTCGGCCAACAGCGACGAAACCATCGGCAAGATCATCGCTGACGCGATGGACAAGGTCGGCAAGGAAGGCGTCATCACCGTCGAAGACGGCAAGTCGCTCGAGAGCGAACTCGAAGTCGTCGAAGGCATGCAGTTCGACCGCGGCTACCTGTCGCCGTACTTCATCAACAACCCCGAGAAGCAATCGGCGTTGCTGGACAACCCGTTCATCCTGCTGTTCGACAAGAAGATCAGCAACATCCGCGACCTGCTGCCGGTGCTGGAGCAAGTGGCAAAGGCCGGCCGTCCGCTGCTGATCATCGCTGAAGAAGTCGAAGGCGAAGCGCTGGCGACCCTGGTGGTCAACACGATCCGCGGCATCCTGAAGGTCGTCGCCGTCAAGGCCCCGGGCTTCGGCGACCGCCGCAAGGCCATGCTGGAAGACATCGCGATCCTGACCGGCGGCAAGGTCATCGCCGAAGAAGTCGGCCTGACGCTCGAGAAGGTCACGCTGGCCGACCTGGGCCAGGCCAAGCGCATCGAAGTGGGCAAGGAAAACACCACCATCATCGACGGCGCCGGTGCCGGTGCCGACATCGAAGCCCGCGTCAAGCAAGTGCGCGTGCAGATTGAAGAAGCCACCAGCGACTACGACCGTGAAAAGCTGCAAGAGCGCGTGGCCAAGCTGGCCGGCGGTGTTGCCGTGATCAAGGTCGGCGCCGCGACCGAAGTCGAGATGAAGGAAAAGAAGGCCCGCGTCGAAGATGCGCTGCACGCAACCCGTGCCGCCGTCGAAGAAGGCATCGTGGCCGGTGGTGGCGTCGCGCTGCTGCGCGCCAAGCAAGCGGCTGGCGCCATCAAGGGTGACAACCCCGACCAGGAAGCCGGCATCAAGCTGGTGCTGCGCGCGATCGAAGCGCCGCTGCGCGAGATCGTCTACAACGCCGGCGGCGAAGCCAGCGTGGTCGTCAATGCCGTGCTGAACGGCAAGGGCAACTACGGCTTCAATGCAGCCAACGACACCTACGGCGACATGATCGAGATGGGCATCCTGGATCCGACCAAGGTGACCCGCACCGCGCTGCAGAACGCCGCGTCGGTGGCCTCGCTGATGCTGACGACCGAGGCGATGATCGCCGAGGCTCCGAAGGAAGAAGCCGGCGCCGGTGGCGGCGGCATGCCCGGTGGCGGCATGGGTGGCATGGGCGGCATGGGCATGGACATGTAAGTCCAGGCACCTCGCCTACCTCGAAAGGGCTGCTTCGGCAGCCCTTTTTCATTGCACACCTGGAAGGCCACCCCTTGGCCGCGGGCGGCACAATATCGCCATGCCGACCGCCCCCCTGCTGAAGCGCTTCATCGACGATGAACTGGGC
>NZ_JBFUFP010000647.1:0-3149 GCF_056403375.1 Rhizobacter sp. P2_H2 | reverse complement strand
GACCGATGCCGTGCTTCCGGTGACGCTGAACAAGCACCTGCCCGAGATCTACACGACCTGGCCCGCCACGATCGTGGCAGGGCAGCCGGCCACCGTGCGCGTGACCGGACGCGGCCTGTCGCAGTTGTCCGGCGTCGGCCGCATCCAGGTGGCAGGCGCTGCCGGCGTCACCSGCACCGTCACCAGCGATCGCGAAGCCGTGCTCGAGATCCCGGCGCTGGCGGCGGGCCGTGCGAAGGTGTCGGTGACCAACGCTGCGGGCTTCGCGGCCTGGAGCGGTGCCATCGGCGTCGCGACGCGGGGTGTGCTGCCGGCGAGCACGGCGGCCAACGCCGGCGAGAAACGCTCGGCGCTGTTCGACCCCACGCGCAATGCGCTGTACGCCATCAACCTCGATCAGAACACCTTGGTGCGATTCCGCTATGCGGGCGGCCAGTGGCAGGTCGACGGGCTGCCGGTGGCGGCCATCGGCGACCTGGCGATGTCACCGGACCGGCAGACGCTGTACGTGGGTTCGGGCACGCGCAACCTGCTCGCCGTCGATGCGGACACGCTGCAGGTGAAGAACACCTACCCGCTGCCGGCGCAGATGGATGGGTCGGTGTCGCCTTCGAAGTACTTCACGCGCGGCATGGCGACCACCAGCGACATGCGCCTGTGGTTCGGCGGCAGCCAGTGGTCGAACATGGGCTACTTCGACATGCTCAGCGGCAGCTACGGGGTGCAGCCGATCCCCGGCTCGAACTTCAGCCTCTACTCGCCGGAGTTCTACGCGCCGGGCGATGGCTCGAAGCTGTTCGTGCTGAACCCGCCGATGCTGTCGCCGAGGTTGCCCAGCTACCTGTACACGACCGCGACCGAGAGCCTGAGCTCCCCGTCGACGCTGCCCAACCCGTACCGCAGCGTCGCCTACGACGCGACCGGCAGCAGGGCCCTCGTCGATGACGAGACGCTCTACGACGGCGTCAACTTCAGCCTGATCGGCACGGCAGTCATCAGCTCGGCCATCGGCACCAATGCCGTCATCTCCCCCGACGGCACGCGGCTGTACCGGCTGGTCACGGCCAACAACAACAGCCTGGTCGTCGACCACATCGACGTGTACGACACCACCCAGGTGCAGCCGGGCACCTCGGCGCTGGTGAAGCTGAGCCAGATCGCCGTGACGACGCAGGCGCTGGATTGCGGAGCGCAGCCGGCCTACGGCTGCGACGTGCGAGGCGCCTTCGTGATCAGCCCGCTGGGCGACACGCTGTTCTGGGTCGGCAACCAGCGGCTCGTGGTGTACCCGATTCCGAGTGCACTGTCGGGGATCCAGTCCGCGTCGCCGCGCTTGCTCAAGGCGGCGAGCCGCTGACTCGCCAGGTCCCTCACACCCAGCTGGCCACTTCCTGGAGCAACAGGCCGATGAACTGACGCTGCTTGCCGATGTTCTCTTCTCGAGCGATTTCCTGGACGTCGTCGGACCACCGCCTCTGGAGCCACTCTCTCGCCCTGCCGGTTTCACGGATCACCAACTGGTAGATCTCGTCTTCGTTCAGCAGCTTCACGTACCGGTCTTCGGGATTGCCGCTGGCCAGCATCTCTCCAATTCGCTGGCCATCCTTCTTGTGGAAGATGGTCGGCGGACCCTCCACCGTGCGCTGTTCTGAGTGTGCGGTGAACTCCTGCACCTGGGTCCGCCTCACCTTGCCCAGCCCTGCCGAGAAAAGCACCAACTCCGGTTCACCGCGCCCGCCGTCCTTCTTGACGAGATAGCCGTCGCTGCCCGGATGCATCGCCTTGACGCCCCTGGCCTCGACGTCGCCGTTCCCGCCGAAGGACTTCAGGCCCTGGTGACTGAGGGTGCCGTCCAGGTGCTCCCAATCCTCGAACTGCTTGACGACCAGAGGAGCCCTGGCCTTGAAGGTGTGCAGGAACTGCTTCGATCCTTCTCCTTCGAACTTGATGGCAGCCGCTTGCAGGCTGAACTCTTCGTCGAAAGAGAACCATGCCGGCGCATTCGGCACCAGCACCACGGTCTCTTCGTCGCCCAGCGTGAAGCGTGCGGCCGTGGTGCCATGAACCAGCACGGTGCCCGCCGGGACGGATGCATCGGCGGCTTTGGGTGCGTGTTCGGACTCGTCCCACAGGTAGCGCTGGCTTGCCAGGTCCCAGACGGCAGTCTTGTCGGTCGTTCCGAGCCGGAACCTCACGACGCCGACTTCGTCGCCCATCGAGCCCTCCACCAGGAACAGCTTCAGGGTGCCGAACACCTCCGGATCGAGGTAGTGATCTTGCTCGCCCTCTTTCACCGGTTTGCGTTGAGCCACCATGGCCGGCCCAAAGATCGCATGCAAGGCCCGGCGCTGCGCCAGCATGCGCGGTGACTGGTTGATGTCGATGTGCGAGGCGGCGCGCTGAACCAGGGCCCCGCTCGGCGCGGACCGGGCAACTGCCTCACCCTCGGCGCGCTGGCGCTGCACGGCTCCGGCATGAACATCACGGGCTTTCATGGCCGCCACGATAGCCATCAAGTCCGCCACCGTACATCAGCCTGGTGCTGATATTGCAGCCTCGTGACACCGAGTGCCGCCCGCCGATGCGCGAACGGGCTCCTTTTGGGCTAAGGTCGCACGCGACACCGCCCCCCGAAATTGGATCCGCGGAGAGTTGAATCGCTGCAGCAGTAAGGCCGATCCGTCTTCGCGAACTGCAGATCGAACATGCCACCTTCGACTCCTCCTCCCGTCGCCAGCGGCCCCACCCACTTCTCCACCGCCGTCTATGGATCGCCACAACAGGCCTTCCAGCGCTTTTGCGAGCTCACGGCCGACATCTGCGACGTGACGATGCTGGGCGATGTAGCCGACTTCCAGGTGGCGACCACCACCTGGCACCTCGCGGGTGCGCTGCTGCTCGAGAACCGATCGAGCACGCTCAAGTACGACAGAACGTCGCTGCACGTCGGACGGGGCATCGACCACTTCCAGGTGGCGRTGTACCTTTCCGGGGGTGCCGAGTTCGTGCAGGCGGAACACGTGCTGCACCAGCGCGCAGGGGACGTCAGCATCATCGACATGGCGCAGCCCAATCAGACCCGCGAACGACCGGGCGCGGATGGGTCGGCGAAAGTGCTGACCTGCATGCTTCCGCGGGTGTTGGTAGCG
>NZ_JBFUFP010000646.1:0-3151 GCF_056403375.1 Rhizobacter sp. P2_H2 | reverse complement strand
GTCCAGCGACTGCACCACCTGCAGCTGGCGCGACGGGATCACCTTGCCATCGCCCTTGGTCACCTCGTCGACGTGGGCGAGTGCCGCCCAGGTGACCAGCAGCACGACGATCAGCAGGGCCGCGCGCACGATCGACTGCGCATGGTGGGTGCCACTGCGCGACATCACCTGGTCGGCCTCGGCCTCGAAGCTGCGGAATCCGGCATCGCCGGCGTTGTCGGGCGTGACGACCGGGCCGAGCAGGAGGCGCGTGATCGGATCCAGCAGCACGCGGATGCGCTCCAGCACCCACATCACGGCCAGGCCGAGCTTGATCAGGATGCGGTTCGTGCCGCCTTCACGGGATGAGCTCATGCCGCCCTCGCGATGCGCCCGCTCTGCAGCGCTTCCATGATGCGGTCGCGCGGCCCGTCGGCGACGATCTTGCCGCCGTCGATCACGATCACGCGCGTCACCATCGCGAGCAGCGAGGTGCGGTGCGTCACCAGCACCACCGTCTTGTTCTGCGCGAAGTTGCCGATGTTGTGCGTGATCTGCGCCTCGGTCGAGAAATCCATCGCGCTGGTCGGCTCGTCGAGCAGCAGGATGGGTGCGTTGTGCAGCACCGCGCGCGCCAGGCCGATGCCCTGGCGCTGCCCGCCCGACAGCGATTCGCCGCGCTCGCCCACCGTCATGTCGAAGCCGCGCGGATGCCGGTCGATGAAGCCGCTCATGCCGGCCAGCTCGGCCGCCGCGACGATCGCGGAATCGTCGGCATACGGCAGCCCGAAGGTGATGTTGTCGCGCAGGCTGCCGTAGAACAGCGTCACGTCCTGCGACACGTAGCCCAGGTTGCGGCGCACGTCGGCCGGGTCGAGCTGGCGCAGGTCGATGCCGTCGAGCAGCACCGCGCCGTCGTGCGGCTGGTACAGGCCCATGATCAGCCGCTCGATCGTCGACTTGCCGGAGCCCACGCGCCCGATCAGCGCGACCCGCTCGCCGGCCTGGATCTTGAAGCTGATGCCGTCCAGCGCCGCATCCTGCCGGCCCGGGTAGGCGAACTTGACATTGCGGAACTCGATGTCGCCGCGCAGCTGCGGGCGCTGCACGAAGTTCTCGCCGGCCGGGCGCTCGACCGGCCGCTCCATGATCTTGTCGAGCGATTCCATCGCGGTGCGCGCGCCCTGGTACTGCATCAGCAGCCCGACGATCTGCCCGGCCGGCTGCAGCGCCCGCGACGCGAGCATCGACGAGGCCACCAGCGCCCCCATCGTCAGCTCGCGCTGGCTGATCAGGTAGACGCCGACGATCACGATCGCGACCGTCACGCCCTGCGACAGCCAGTTGGTGCCGTAGTTGGCCGTGGCCGAGAGCGCCCGCATGCGCACGTTGGTCACCGCGAGGAAGGCGTTCGCGCGCTCCCACTTGGCCTGCACGACGCTCTCGGCACCCAGCGACTTGATGGTCTCGATCGCGGTCAGGCTCTCGATCAGCGTCGCGTTGCGCTGCGCCGCGGCCTGGTAGGTGGTCTGCGACAGCTCGTGCAGCCGGTGCTGCAGCACGTAGCCGATCACCAGGATCAGCACGAACGCCGTGACCACCGGCACTGCGAGCCACGGCGAGATCCAGGCCAGCACGGTCACGAACAGCAGCGCGAACGGCAGGTCGATCAGCGCGGTGACGGTGCCCGACGCGATGAAGTCGCGCACCTGCTCGAAGCCGCGCAGGTTCGACGCGAACGAGCCGACCGACTCCGGCCGGTGCTCCAGGCGCATGCCCAGCACCTTCTCCATCAGCGTGGCCGAGATCTGCACGTCGATGCGCGCGCTCGCCTCGTCGACGAAGTGGCTGCGCAGCAGCCGCATGAACAGGTCGCCGCACATGATCAGCACCACGCCGATCGACAGGGCCCACAGCGTCTCGACCGCGTTGTTCGGCACCACGCGGTCGTAGACGTTCATCGAGAACAGCGGGAACACCAGCGCGAACACGTTGACCAGCAGCGCCGCCCACAGCACGTCGCGGTAGACGATGCGCTGCTCGAGCACCGCGCCCCAGAACCAGTGGCGCTGGCGCACCGCGCGCACCTCGGGCGTGCGCGCATCGAAGCGGAAATGCGGGCGCACGAACAGCACCACGCCGGTGTAGCGCCGCTGCAGGTCGGCGAGCGGCAGCACGATCGAGCCCTGGCCGGTCTCGGGCAGCAGCACGCGGGCCACCGGGCCTTCCCGGCCGCCGTCCTCGAAGCGCAGCAGCACGCAGGCCTGGTTGTCCTTCAGGATCAGGATCGCCGGCAGCGCGGCGGCGTCGATGCGCTGCAGTGCCAGGCGCTGCAGCTTGGTCGCCATGCCGGCACGCGCCGCGGCCCGTTCGGTGAGCTCGATGGTCAGCTTGCCCTTGCCGCTGTCACCCAGCGGCAGCCCGGCCGACAGCGAGGCGCGCGACGCGGCCTGGCCGTTCAGGCGGCAGATCTCGACCAGGCAGTCGAGCAGCGGATCGGGGTGGATCAGGTCTTCGCGCATCCGCAGCGGCGCCGCCTCCGCCGGCTTGTGGGCGGCGGGGGCCTGGGCTGTCGGTTGGGCGGCAGCGGCGGAGGGCAGGGGACGGGGATCGGTCATCGGTGTCGCGGTATCGGGAAGTCAGACATCGACCTATTCGAACGGCGACATGGTGCGCCGTCAATCGATATCGGCCATATGGAAGCCGAATTGACCCCGGCGGCGATCGTCGAAGAACCGCCTCAGGGTTTCCCGCACCGTCGGGAACGCGAGGTCGTCCCACGGCACCTCGTCCTCGCGGAACAGGCGGGCCTCGATGGTCTCGGGGCCGGGCGCGAAATCGGTGTCAAGCAATCGGGCGCGGTAGAAGAAGTGAACCTGCCCGACGCGCACCACGTTGAGCAGCGTGAACAAGGCCTGCATCTCGATGCGGGCGCCGGCCTCCTCGTCGGTCTCGCGCAGCGCGCCGGCGGCGGTGGTTTCGCCGAGCTCCATGAAGCCGGCCGGCAGCGTCCAGAAGCCGTGGCGCGGCTCGATGTTGCGGCGGCACAGCAGCACCTGGTCGTGCCACACCGGCAGCGTGCCGACGACGTTCAGCGGGTTCTCGTAGTGGATGGCGCCGCAGGCGGCGCAGGTCGCGCGCTCGCGGTTGTCATCGGGCGGGATGCTGTAGC
>NZ_JBFUFP010000645.1:0-3159 GCF_056403375.1 Rhizobacter sp. P2_H2 | reverse complement strand
GGCCGGCCTTCGCGATGCCGAAGCACTTCTCCTTGGCCTTCTCGTCGGCAGCCTGGGCCTGGCCCAGCAAGCCCAGGGCCAGCACGGAAGCGAGGGCGGATGAAGCGATCAGACGGTTGTTCATGCGGTTCTCCTATCGGGGTTCAGGGATGGCGTCGCCATCGGTGAAAAGATGAAACGACCCGCCTGAGTCGCGCTCGGGCGGGTCGTCTTACATCGGCCGACATCATGCCCGCATGAACGGGCCCCGTGTCACTGGGTGGTTTCCCAACCCCCGCCGAGGGAGCGGATCAGGCCGACCGTGGTCGTGGCCCAGGTGCCGCGCAGCTTCACCGCCTGCCGCTCGATGGTCAGCAGGTCGCGCTGCGCTTCGAGCAGCTGCAGGTAGCTGTCTTCGCCGGCGCGGTAGCGCTTGTCGGCCAACTCCGCGGCGCGGCGCGCCGAGGCCACGGCCGCATCGGTGAAGCCCACCTGCTCGCGCACCGAGCGCAGGCCGGACAAGTTGTCTTCCACGTCGGCGAAGGCCGTCAGCACCGATTGCCGGTAGTCGGCCACCGCGCCTTCGAGCTGCGCCTCGGCCCGCTTGACCGCGGCCTTGTTGCGCCCGCCGTCGATGATCGGCAGCGAGAACACCAGGCTGGTCAGCCAGGACTGCGCGTTGGTCTTGAACAGCTCGCTCAGCTCGTTCGACGCATAGCCGCCGTTGGCGGTCAGCGCGAGTGCCGGGAACAGCGCCGATTTCGCGACGCCGACCCGTGCCGTCGCCGCCGCCATGCTGCGCTGCGCGGCCGTCACGTCGGGCCGGCGTTCCAGCAGCGCCGACGGCAGGCCCGGCGGCACCACCGGCACGCTGGCGTCGAGCGCGAGCGGCTGGTTCTCGAAGCTGAAGCCCGACGGGGCCTGGCCGAGCAGCAGCGCGAGCGAATGCTCGATCCGCGCGCGGCTGCCGCGCAACGCGACCACCTCGGCCTGCAGCGTCGACAGCTCGGTGCGCGAGCGCGCCACGTCGAGCTCGGCAACGTCGCCGGCCTGGAAGCGCTTGCCGATCAGGCGCACGTTCTCGGTGCGCAGCGCGAGCGTCGCATCGAGCTGGGCCGCTTCGGCATCGAGCGCACGCAGCGCGAAATACGTCTGCGCCACGTCGGCCTGCAGCGCGAGCAGCACCGAGCGGTAGCTCGCCTCGACCTGCTCGGCGTCGGCCCGCGCGGCATTCACGCCGTTGCCCACGCGCTGGAACAGGTCGACCTCGTAGCTCGCGCCCAGGCCGGCCGTGTAGACGGTGGACGGCGACACCGGCGTGCCGGCCGGCACGCCGGCCTGCGCCGGCGCCGAGCGGCTGCGCGTGGCGCCGGCATTCAGGCCGAGTTGCGGCCAGCGGTCGGCCTCGGCACTGCCGAGCGAGGCACGCGCCGCCTTGACGCGGGCGGCGGCCGACGCGAGCGTCGGGTTCGCCTTCGCGGCCTGCTCCTCGAGCGCATTCAGCTTCGCATCGCCGAACGTCACCCACCAGGCGCCGCGCTGCTGCGCCTCGGACGGCGCGGCGGCCTTCCAGCTGCCTTCGACGGCCGTCACCTCCTTGTAGGCCGACGGCACGCCCACGTCGGGCTGCGGCACCGTCGGGGCCAGCGAGCAACCGGCCAGCACCAGCGCCGTGACCAGCGCGGAAGTCTTGAACAATGTGTGTGTCATGGTCTTGTCGTCGCTCAGGTCGCCTCRTGCGCCACCGGCGCCGCGGCGGCGCCGGAGCGCCCTTCGATCGCCACCGCGAGCTTGCGCAGCAGCACGTAGAACAACGGGGTCAGGAACAGGCCGAACAGCGTCACGCCCAGCATGCCGGCGAACACCGCCACGCCCATCGCGTGGCGCATTTCGGATCCGGCGCCCGACGAGAACACCAGCGGCAGCACGCCCATGATGAACGCGATCGACGTCATCAGGATCGGGCGCAGGCGCAGGTGGCAGGCTTCGAGCGCGGCTTCGACGATGCCCTTGCCCTGGTGCTCCAGGTCACGGGCGAACTCGACGATCAGGATCGCGTTCTTCGACGCCAGCCCCACCAGCACGAACAACGCGATCTGCGTGAAGATGTTGTTGTCGCCCTTGGTCAGGTAGACGCCGAGCAGCGCGCACAGGATCGACGCCGGCACGATCAGGATCACCGCCAGCGGCAGCGTCCAGCTCTCGTACTGCGCGGCGAGCACCAGGAACACCAGCAGCACGCACAGCGGGAACACGATCACCAGCGTGTTGCCGGCCAGGATCTCCTGGTAGGTGAGGTCGGTCCACTCGAAGCTGATGCCGCGCGGCAGCGTCTCGGCCGCCAGCTTGGCCATGATGTCCTGCGCCTGGCCCGACGACACACCCGGTGCTGCGCCGCCGTTGAAGTCGGCCGCCATGTACGAGTTGTAGCGCTCGACGCGGTCCGGCCCGTAGGTGTTGCTGACGTTCACCAGGCTGCCCAGCGGCACCATCTCCTGCGCCGCGTTGCGCACCTTGAACTGCCCGATCGCCGAGGCGTCGGAGCGGAACGAGGCGTCGGCCTGCGCGATCACCTGGTAGGTGCGGCCGAACTTGTTGAAGTCGTTGATGTAGAGCGAACCGAGGTTGATCTGCATCGTGTCGAAGATGTCCGACAGCGGCACGCCCAGCTGCTTGGCCTTGGTGCGGTCGACGTCGGCCTTCAGCTGCGGCACGTTGATCTGGTAGCCCGAGAACACGCCCGCCAGCTGCGGCGTCTGCCACGCCTTCATCTGCAGCGCCTGCACCGCCTGGTACAGCGCGTCGGGACCGAGGTTGGCGCGGTCTTCGACGTACAGCTTGAAGCCGCCGATGGTGCCGAGGCCGTTCACCGGCGGCGGCGGGAACACCATGATGAAGGCGTCCTGGATCGCGCCCAGGCGCTTGTTCACCTCGGCCGCGATCGCGCCGCTCGACAGGTTGGCGGTCTTGCGCTTGTCGAAGTCGTCGAGCGTGTAGAACACGATGCCCGAGTTCGGCGCGTTCATGAAGCCGTGGATCGACAGGCCCGGGAAGGCCACCGAGCTCTTGACGCCCGGCACCGATTGCGCGATCTCCGACATGCGGCGGATCACGCTTTCGGTGCGGTCCAGCGAGGCCGCATCAGGCAGCTGGGCGAAGCCGACCAGGTACTGCTTGTCC
>NZ_JBFUFP010000644.1:0-3161 GCF_056403375.1 Rhizobacter sp. P2_H2 | reverse complement strand
CCTCGCGCGCGCCCTGCTGGCCGCGCGGCCCGACGATCGCCACGGCGGCCGCCAGCACCGCGTTCGGCGCGTTGCCGGCCTCGCGTGCCGCCTGGGCTGCCGCCAGCATCGGCGTGCCGTGCAGGTTGACGTGCGCGGCGATCGCCGTCGCGACGAGCCGCCGGTCGTTCTCGTCGCCGGCCTCGTGCAGCAGCGCCAGCTTGACGAGCGATTCGAACGGCAGCGTCGCCGCCTGCAGCATCGAGACGCCGTGCAGGCTGCTGAGCTGCGTCTGCGCATCCATCTGCGAGGCGCCGGATGCATCCTTCATCGGTTGCCGCGGCACGATGCCGCCCACCTGCCGGTTCACCTGCTCGACCTGCGCGRCATACGGCGCGGCCGGCGCCACCACCTGCAGCGCGAGCGCCGGCGGCAGCGCCAGCCCGGCGTCGGACGCGAACCAGGGCTTCAGCACCAGGCTGCCCTCGGGCTCGAAGTCGGGCAGCGTCGCGTTGGCCCGCATCACCGCCAGCAGCGCGGCCGGGATGTGCGCGATGTTGGTGACCAGCGCGCCGCGCGCCGAGAAGCGCGGTTCCTCGGGCGTGAAGATGCCGTCGACGCCGAACTTGTCGAGGAACCAGCGCTCCTTCGCCAGCGCATCGTCCTCGCAACCGGCCATCGCGCCGGCATGGCCCACCGCGCGCGTCAGCCGGCGTTTCCAGCGGCCGACCACGCAGGCCACCACCGGTTTCGTGAAGTGGGCGTCGAGCTCGTAGGTGCCGCCCGGCTCGCAGTACAGCACCGCGGCCTTGCTGCGCGCGTCGTTGGCGAGTGCGAACGCGAACTC
The DNA here is from genome assembly GCF_056403375.1 of Rhizobacter sp. P2_H2. Lineage (NCBI taxonomy): Bacteria > Pseudomonadati > Pseudomonadota > Betaproteobacteria > Burkholderiales > Sphaerotilaceae > Rhizobacter > Rhizobacter sp. P2_H2. The sequence goes on along the minus strand of NZ_JBFUFP010000644.1, from coordinate 2,335 downwards.
GGGCGCGGCGTAGTGGATGTAGACGTCCTTGCCGCTGGAGACCACCGTGGTCGTGCCCCAGCCGCTCATGCGCAGGTATTGCGCGATGGTGGTCGAGAAGCCGCCGGAGTTCGAGAAGATCGCGATCGAGCCCGGCCGCAGCGTGTCGCCCGGCGCATCGCCGCCGAGCGCGCCACCGATGCGCACCCGGTTCCAGGCGTCGGCCACGCCCAGCCCGTTGGCGCCGAAGATGTCGACGCCGGCCTGCTGGCCCATCGCGCGGATCTCGCGCGCATCGTGCACCGGGATCTTCTCGGTGACGATGAAGATTTTCTTCAGCTGCGGGTTCACGCGGATCAGCTCGGCCACGCCGTCGCGCGCGGCCGCCGGCGGCAGGTAGACCACGCCGCAGTTGAAGCGGTGCCCGGCCTGCAGGCCGTCGCGCACGTTGTTGTAGACCGGGATGTCGCCCGACGCGGTGGTGAGCACCTGCCCGCCCTTGCCCGGCGCGGTGCCGAACACGACGTTGCCGCCCGACCAGGCATGGCCGATCGGCGTCACCTCGCTCGATTCGGCACCGAGGATGTTGAGCACGCAGACGCGGTCGTCGCGCGTCGCGATCTGCGCCAGCGAGCTGGTGCCCACGAAGTACCTGAAATCGCCGACGCCTTGTTTCTGCAAGGGATTCATCTGCATGGTGTTGCTCTCCTGGTGAGGGGTCTCATGCCGACTCCGGCAGGCCCAGCCCGGCCGCGAGCTGCGCGCGCCCGCCGGACTTCATCCACGCATCGGCCTGCTTCGCGTACGAGATCACCTGGCTGATGTCCGAATCGAAGCCGAACATCCGGTACGGCAGCCCGAGCTGGTCGCAGGTGTCGCGCAGCACCGCCATGCCGCGCACCAGGTTCGGCCCGCCGCGCCCGAGCACGACGTACAGCGGCGTGGCGCCGTGCAGGCCGACGTGCTCGCGCAGCGCGTCGGCGATCGCGCGCAGCGTCTCGTGGATGTCGGTGTTGTTCGACTTGCCGCCGATGATGAACAGCACGTTGGCCTGCTTCAGCCAGTGCCGGAAGCAGATGCGCGCGACCTCTTTCATCTTCTCGTACGGCGGGTTGCCGCCGAAGTCGGAGGAGATGATGGCCGCGTCGCCGAGCATCTCGGTCACCAGCGAATTCGCGCCGCCGCCGAAGGTGGGCGCGAGGATGGTGCCGCCGTCGTTGACGACGTAGACATCGCTCTGCCCCTGGTGCGTGCGCAGCTGGTTGATCTCCTGCTCGAAATCGGAGTGATCAGCGGTGAACAGGTGCGCCGGCAGGCCGAGCCGCGCCCAGCGCGGATCGTCGCGGTCGAAGCCGCACTTGAAGTCGCAGGCCACCGGCACCAGCCGGCCCTTCGCGTCCTCGCGCAGGCGGATCGGGTTCAGCTCGAGCGTCGTCATGCCGAAGTCGTGGAACAGGTCCCACAGCTTGGGCAACTGCTGCACCAGCGGCGAGATGATCTCGCGCGGCGCGCCGATCTCGCTGAGCGCGTTCGCGACGACGAAGGCCTTCAGGCCGGTCAGTGGATCGAACGGGACGACGGCGATCTCGCGGCGCTCGACCTCCTCGATGTCGACGCCGCCGCGGTGCGTCAGCGTCATCGTCGGTGCCCGGAAACGCGTCGAATCGGTGATCGAGAAATAGACCTCGTGCCGCGCCGGCACGCCGGCCTCGAAGGTGACGCCGTTGGCCTTGGCGCGCTGCCCGCCCACCGCGTGCTCGGCGAAGTACAGCCGCTCCTTCTCGGCCAGCGCCGCGCGCAGGTCGCTCGCCCGCCCCAGCAGCCCGGCCTTGCCCTTCTGGCCGATGCCGCCCTTGAACATCGGTTTCACGAACACCTGCCCATGGCGATCGATCAGCGACTTGATCTCTTCCTCGCTCGCGCCGGGCCCGAGCACCTCGGTGGCGGGGAAACCGACGAACTGCAACAGGCGCGCTCCGTGGAACATGCCGGTGATCTGCATGGGGTGTCTCCTTGTCGCTGTCGTTGCCAGGCGGTGCCGCAACGTGGCCGCGATGGTGCGCAGCCGGCCTGTCGAACCGCTGTCATCCGACGTTCATTCGGGCTATTCGACGCACAATGTCGCCCTTCCCCGACCCGCTCTGGAGAACRACGATGCCGATGCCCGAGACGCTGGAGAGCTTCATCGCGATGGTCGAGCGCAACGCGCACGCCGAGGCCTGCGAGGCGTTCTACACCGAGCGTTCGACGATGCAGGAGAACCAGTCGCCGCCACGCATCGGCCGCGACGCGCACGTGGCGGGTGAGCACAAGGTGATGGCGCGTGCGCGGTCGGTGCGCTCGCAGTGCGTGCGGC
>NZ_JBFUFP010000643.1:0-3161 GCF_056403375.1 Rhizobacter sp. P2_H2 | reverse complement strand
CGGCCTCACGCTGCGCCATGCCGACAAGATTCGTGCGTTCGAAGCAGAGCGCCTGTTGCAGAAGCCCTGGCTGGCCCAGCGCGTCTGATCCAAGAAGGAATTGATTCGTGAAGATTGCGATCCTGCCGGGTGACGGCATCGGGGTGGAGATCATGGCCGAGGCCGTCAAGGTGCTCGGCTGCCTCGACCTGCGCTTCGAGACCGAGAGCGCCGAGGTCGGCGGCGCGGCCTATGCGGCCCATGGCCACCCGCTGCCCGAGGCCACGCTCGCGCTGGCCAAGTCGGCCGACGCAGTGCTGTTCGGCGCCGTCGGCGACTGGAAGTACGACAAGCTCGAGCGCCACCTGCGCCCGGAGCAGGCCATCCTCGGCCTGCGCAAGAACCTGGAGCTGTTCGCCAACTTCCGCCCGGCGATCTGCTACGAGGAGCTGACGCATGCGTCGACGCTGAAGCCCGAGGTGGTGGCCGGCCTCGACCTGCTGATCATCCGCGAGCTGACCGGCGACATCTACTTCGGCCAGCCGCGCGGCCGCCGGAAGTCGCCCGACGGCGCGTTCGCCGGCGCCGACGAGGCCTTCGACACGATGCGCTATTCGCGCCCCGAGATCGAGCGCATCGCGCATGTCGCGTTCCAGGCGGCGCGCAAGCGCAACAAGAAGGTGCTGAGCGTCGACAAGGCCAACGTGCTGGAGACCTTCCAGTTCTGGCGCGACGTCGTCACCGAGGTGCATGCGCAGTACCCCGACGTGGCGCTGGAGCACATGTACGTCGACAACGCGGCGATGCAGCTGGTGAAGGATCCGAAGCGGCTCGACGTGATCGTCACCGGCAACATGTTCGGCGACATCCTCAGCGACGAGGCGGCGATGCTGACCGGCTCGATCGGCATGCTGCCGTCGGCCTCGCTGAACGCGAAGAACCAGGGGCTGTACGAGCCCAGCCACGGCTCGGCTCCGGACATCGCCGGCAAGGGCATCGCGAACCCGCTGGCCACCATCCTGTCGGCGGCGATGATGCTGCGCTTCAGCCTGAACCAGGAAGCCGCGGCGCTGCGCATMGAGGCGGCTGTCAAGGCGGTGCTGGCCAAGGGGCTGYGCACCGCCGATATTCACAGTGAAGGCACCACGAAGGTGGGCACGAAGGAGATGGGCGACGCTGTGGTCGCCCACCTGAAAGCGAACGGCTGACCCGACGCTTTTTCGACGAAACCCTTCACGAACGAATTCAACGGACAGGACAGAAAGATGGCAACGAGATTGGTCGGCCTGGTGGGCTGGCGAGGCATGGTGGGGTCGGTGCTGATCGACCGCATGGCGCAAGAGAACGACTTCGAGCTGATCGAGCCGGTGTTCTTCAGCACCAGCAATGCCGGCGGCAAGGCGCCCGCCTACGCGAAGAACGAGACCACGCTGCAGGATGCGAACGACATCGAGGCGCTCAAGCGCTGCGACATCGTCATCACCTGCCAGGGCGGCGACTACACCAACGAGGTCTACCCGAAGCTGCGCAACGCCGGCTGGAACGGGCACTGGATCGATGCGGCGTCGTCGCTGCGCATGAAGGACAACGCCGTCATCGTGCTCGACCCGGTCAACATGCCGGTCATCAAGAACGCACTGGCGGCCGGCCAGCGCGACTGGATCGGCGGCAACTGCACCGTCAGCTGCATGCTGATGGGCGTGGGCGCGCTCTACAAGGCGGGCCTCGTCGAGTGGATGAGCACCCAGACCTACCAGGCGGCTTCGGGCGGCGGCGCGCAGCACATGCGCGAGCTGCTGACGCAGTTCGGCACGCTGAACGCCGAGGTGCGCCCGCTGCTCGACGACCCGAAGAGCGCGATCCTCGAGATCGACCGCAAGCTCGTCGCGAAGCAGCGCTCGCTGTCCGAAGCGGAGATCGCCAACTTCGGCGTMCCGCTGGCCGGCAGCCTGATCCCGTGGATCGACAAGGATCTCGGCAACGGCMWGAGCMRSGAAGAGTGGAAGGSCSAGGCCGAGACCAACAAGATCCTCGGGCAGGGCACGGGCTTCGGCACGCCGCCCATTCCGGTCGACGGCTTCTGCGTGCGCATCGGCGCGATGCGCTGCCACAGCCAGGCGCTGACGTTCAAGCTCAAGAAGAACGTGCCCCTGGCCGACATCGAGGCCTTGATCGCCAACGACAACGCGTGGGTCAAGGTCGTGCCGAACACGCGTGAGGCGACGATTACGGACCTGACGCCGGTGTCGGTGACCGGCACGCTGACGATTCCCGTGGGACGCCTGCGCAAGATGGCGATGGGGCCGGAATACCTCGGCGCCTTCACGGTCGGCGACCAGTTGCTGTGGGGCGCGGCCGAACCGCTGCGCCGCATGCTGCGGATCCTGCTGGGTCAGTGACCGGCGGAAATTCCGTTGGAGTGACAGAGAGTTACCAGTGAAGACGGAGTGTTCTGTTGCGTTGCCGTACTGCAACAGGACACTCCCCAGAAGCCCCGAATCCCGTCTCTGGCGGGAACGTCAGCCAATGCATGAGCTTGTCTTCGTATCTAGTTGATGTTATTGTGTTTTCTACTGCGCCTGGGGTGCGTGCTGGTTTCTCAAGAAGAACGACGCCAATCGACGGGAGCCTGTGCACTGCCCGCCACCTCCACTTGGGAGACGCCTTGAAAAGAAATTCGTTGTTCGCTCGCCGCTTTGCTCTGACCGGCGTGGCCATCGCTGCCATGTGTCTGTCTGCCACCAACGCCTGGGCGCTCGGCCTCGGGCGGCTGGCGGTCCAGTCGGCGCTTGGTGAAACCCTCCGCGCGGAAATCGAGGTCACGAGCCTGACGCCCGAAGAGGCGTCGAACCTGAACGTGCGCATCGCGCCGCCGGAGTCGTACCGCGCCGCGGGCGTCGACTACAACCAGGTGCTGCCGGCCACGCAGGTCTCGCTGCAGCGCCGTCCCGACGGCCGCGCCTTCCTGAAGGTCACGAGCGATCGCGCCGTGCAGGAGCCCTTCGTCGACGTGATCCTCGAGATCACCTGGTCGACCGGCCGCCTGGTGCGCGAGTACACGATGCTGTTCGACCCGCCGTCGACGCGCAACCTGGCTGCTGCGCCGGCACCGGCTCCGGCCACGTCGCCGGCGCTGTCCCCGGCGGCCGAAGCGGCTGCCGCCGCGACGCCAGCGCCCGCGC
>NZ_JBFUFP010000642.1:0-3167 GCF_056403375.1 Rhizobacter sp. P2_H2 | reverse complement strand
AGGTGGGCTCGATCGAGGTCGGCAAGCTGGCCGACCTGGTGCTGTGGAAGCCGGCCTTCTTCGGCGTGAAGCCGTCGCTGATCCTGAWGGGCGGCTTCATCGCGGCGGCCGCGATGGGCGACCCGAACGCATCGATCCCGACGCCGCAGCCGGTGCACTACCGGCCGATGTTCGGCTCGTTCGCCGGCGCGATGCACGACAGCTGCGTCACCTTCGTCTCGAAGGCCGCGCTGACAGCGGGCGTGCCCGAGAAGCTCGGGCTGAAGAAGCGCGCGGTGGCGGTGAGCAACACGCGCAGCATCGGCAAGGCCGACATGGTGCACAACGGCTTCACGCCGAAGATCGAGGTCGATCCGCAGACCTACGAGGTGCGCGCGGATGGCGTGCTGCTGACCTGCGAGCCGGCGACGGTGCTGCCGATGGCGCAGCGGTATTTCCTGTTCTGACGATCCGGTCGCCAATGAAAAAGCCCCGCCGAAGCGGGGCTTTCGTTCATCAGATCAGCAACTGATCACAGCGACCCCAGGAACGCCAGCAGCGCCTGGCGATCCGCCGTCGACAGCGCCGCGAAGCGATTGCGGGCGTTGGTGGCTTCACCACCGTGCCACATCACCGCCTCGGTCAGCGTGCGGGCGCGGCCGTCGTGCAGGTAGCCGACCTTGCCGGCCGTGCCCATCACACGGTCGGTGTAGCCGATGCCCCACAGGGCCGAGGTGCGCCACAGGTTGCCGGCGGCCGTGCCTTCGACATAGTTGTCGGCCATGTCAGCCCCCATGTCGTGCAGCAGCAGGTCGGTGTACGGCTTGATGCTCTGGTTGCGCAGCTCGGCGAGCGGATGACCGGAGCCGGTCTTCTGGTCCGCCACGTGGCAACCCGTGCAGTTCGCCGCCTTGAACACCTTCGCGCCGTTGGCCACCTTGACCGGGTCGACGTCCAGGTCCGCCAGCGGTGCCACGCCCTTCGGGAACCCGCTCACCAGGCTGCGCTGTGCCGGAACGGCCAGCAGCTGCAGGTAGCGCGAGATCGACTGCAGGTCGGTCTCGGACAGGCCGCGCTCGCTCTTCGTGCGGCAGGTCGGCAGGCCCGACAGGCAATCGCGGCTCGGGTACACCGGCGTCGTCACCGACATGTCCTGCAGCAGGGCCGATGCGGCTTGATGGCGCAGGCTGAACTTGCCGGCCTTCCAGCCGAAGCGGCCCAGGCGCACGTCACCGGTTTCCGGGTCGAACACGAAGTTCGCCTGGCCCTTGATGCCGTCGGCGTCCGCGGTGGTGCGGGCACGCGCCAGGATGTCGGTTTCCGGAATCGCTTCCAGCAGGCCGGTCCCCAGCATCGGCTGCGCCGAGCGCAGCGAGACGACTTGCGGCGTCGGGCCGTCGAAGGCCAGCTTGGGCTTGCGCAGTTCCACCGACGTGCCGTCGGCCAGCTTCACGGTCTGGGTGTCGAAGCCTGCGACGCGCACGCCGTTGCCCCAGTCCTGCGGCGTGCCGTCGGCACCGCGGGCGTTCATCTGCACCCCCACGCCGTAGCGCGAGTCGGGCACCTGCTGGCCCTGGGCATTGATCGCCGCCGTGTGCACCGACATCGAGTCCAGGCGCTGGTTCACAGCGGCCGGTGCCGGGCTGCGGCCGTTGTTCACGTGGCACGCGAAGCACGACGACTGGTTGTAGCGCGGCCCCTGCAGGCCCACCAGCGCATCGAAGCGGTCGTTGCCCGGCTCGTTGTGCTCGCCGGTGAACATGTTGGTGTGGATCGCACGGCGCCCTTCGACGAAGCGCTGCATGTTCTGCATGCCGACGTTGATGTGCGGCTGCTGGAAGATGAAGGTTCCGTTGTCGGCATAGTCGTACGACAGCGAGCCGGTGCCGCCCTGCAGCGTCTCGGCCGGCAGCGGCGCGTTCATCAGGCGCGGCTGCACGCCGTACCAGGGGCGCAAGCCCGTGCCGACCACGTAGGTCCATTCACCCGCGTAGTAGCGGATGCCGCCGTTGTCGCCCTTGGCCGCCATCGCCTCCTTGGTCGAGAAGAACGACGGGGAGACCTCGATCACGTCGCCCGCCACCAGCGGACGTGCCGGCACGTTCCTGCCGTTGGGCATGCCGTCCGCACCGATGTCGCCATGGCCGGGGTAGTCCTTGACGGTCAGGCTGCAATCGTTGTTCAGGATGCTGTTGCTGAACAGCCTGCCGTTGGGCGGGTAGGCCACCGGCGGGCAGATCGTGACCTTGTCGTTCACCAGCTGGCCCGGGTTCATCCAGCCGTAGCCGGTGACGCCCACGCGATCGAACGCACGGAACCACGCCACGCCGCCCGGCAACTGGTCCTGCGTGAAGTAGTGGTTGACGCGCAGCGTCGGCGCGGTCACGCCGGCGACCCGGCTGTTGTCGATGATCTCGAAGCCCCAGGTGCGGTTCTTGAAGTAGTTCGGCACGAAGGTCAGGAAGTTGCCCGGGCCCTTGTCGACCGGGTTGCCGTTCGCGTCGACCGTCTCGTTCGGGCCCTGCCCGATCTCGTTCCAGTCTTCACCGCGCTCGCGGCCGTGGCGGGCCAGGCCTCGGATACCGAAGCGCGTGACCAGGGTGCCGTCGGCCAGCGTGAACTGCAGCGTCTCGACCGGATCGACCTGGGTCGGCAGCGGTGCCATGCCGGCGCCGCTGGTCGGTGCCTTCAGCGGCGCGGTGGCCACCGTCGGCATCGTGTTGTCGGAGCCCGGCGTCTTGAATTCGGCTTCCCACAGCGAGTAGCCGTACTGCGTGCCGCGTGCCACGCCCTGCAGGCGCACGTAGCGCGCGTTGACGCCGAGGTTGTAGAACGCCTCGGTGCCGCCCTTGCCGTTGCTGACGTAGCGCACCTGCGACCAGTTCTGGCCGTCGTCGGAGACCTGCAGCGCGTACTCCTTGCCGTAGGAGTTCTCCCAGCTCAGCTTCAGCGCGCCGATCTGCGTCTTCTTGCCGAAATCCCACTGGATCCAGGCGCCGTCTTCCTGCTTGCTCGACCAGCGCGTACCGAGACTGCCATCGATCGTGTTGGTGGCGGGCATGCCGCCGTTCTCCAGCGCCGACGAGGTGGCGGTTGCCGGCTTGATGACGACGCCGGGGTTGCTGACATCGGGTGCGGGCGCGGGGGCAGGTGCGGGCGCCGGGGCCGGCGCGGGAGCGGGGCTCGGA
>NZ_JBFUFP010000641.1:0-3172 GCF_056403375.1 Rhizobacter sp. P2_H2 | reverse complement strand
ATGAAGCTCTACGCCGGCGTGCAGTTCACACCCAGCTGGGCGGCCGAGCTGGGCTATGGCGCCTTCGGCAGCTGGCACGCGGCCGACCCAGCGCCAGGCTCGACCTACCAGCTCAGGCTGTCCTCCGAACTCGTCTATGCGGCCGCCCGCGCCACGATGCCGCTGGGCGAATCGTTCGCGTTGTTCGGCAAGTTCGGCCTGGCGCTGAACCGGTTGGGGATGCATGACTCGTCAGGCCACTCGGATCACGAGACGTATGTTCGGCCGATGATCGGCGTCGGCCTGGAGTGGAAGCTCACGCCCCAGGTCTCGACGACGGTCGAGTACGCTCACTACGGCTCGCGCGGCAGCGGCAGTGATCGCTTCACGCAGCAGAAGGCCGAGGTGGGCCTGGCCTTCAGGTTCTAGCGTGGCAGCGGGCACGGCCCCTCGCGGCCGATGTCGCGCGACTTCAGCCGCGAGACATGCCTAATGGTCCTGATCGCTGTTGCCTGCTGGCGCGCACCCTCCGCTGCGATGGCGTGCCCATGCGTGCCTCTGAGTGTCTGCTCTGCGACAGCCAGTTCGGGTCTCCATCGGACTCTGAGCAGGTGAGGTACTGCAGTGCGGCCGCGGAAGCGTCGTGTCGCGAGCGGGCGCAGCGCTACGATGTCGACAAGCGCCCCCTGGCAAGTCAGAGGCGCTCGCAAGCGCGGCTGAAGCTCATCAGCTCGCCGCTGTGGGAGTTGTCGCCCGGTGCTTGTGAAGGGCGCCAACGTCGGCTTGTCGGCTGCCGATCCGAGTCTTCCGATGTCTGAGAAGGGTCGCTCTCAGTCTTGCAGTCGACCGCCGGCGGCCGACTGCCATGGACCGTCAAGCAGTCCTTGACTTGGTGCCTTGCCCGATGTCAACCTGACTCCCCCGGCCGCTTGCCGAGCTTGTCGAAGCCCTGGCGAGCAGCGCTTCGACAAGCTCAGCGCGAACGGTTTGTGCCAGCAGGCCCTTCGACAGGCTCCGGGCAAACGGTGGGTGTCACAGATGTTGAAAGGGCGGCAGCCGCCTCGCACGCCGCCACACCAGCACCGGCAGCCGCAGCAGGAACTCCAGCATCAGCCGCGCGTGCATCCACGTCAGCAGCACGTTGTCGCGCCCGTAGCGGAAGTGCGAGACGCCGCCCTCCTCCGCCGTCAGGTACTTCACCGGCGCCGGCAGGTTGATCGGCGCCACACCGCGCCACGCAAGCCGCACCACCGCCTCGGTGTCGAAATCGAAGCGCCGCATCCATGGCTGGCGCTTCATCACCGCGATCAGCGGCCCGATCGGGTACACGCGGAAGCCGTACAGCGAATCGCCGATGCCGGCGTTCAGCGTCTCCAGGTCGGTCCAGCCGTTCGAGATGCGCCGGCCGCGCACCCGCAGCAAGGGTGCCGATGCATCGAACACCGGCTTGCCCAGCACCATCGCATCGGGGTGCTCGGCCGACTTCGCCATGAACTGCGGGATCAGCCCGGCCGGGTGCTGCCCGTCCGAATCCATCGTCAGCACATGCGTGAAACCCGCGTCGCGCGCCGCCTGCAGCCCGGCCAGCACGGCTGCGCCCTTGCCCTGGTTGCGCGGCAGCACGATCACGTGCAACTGCGCATCGGCCTCGGCCAGGCGCTGCAGCCCCTCGGCCGTTCCGTCGGTGCTGCCGTCCACCACCACCCACACCGGCGACCACTGCGCGCGCGCCGCGCGCACCGTCTCGTACACCGTCGCACCGGTGTTGTAGCTCGGGATCAACACCGCATGCCGCATGCTCACGTCAGCTCTTTCCTGAAATACGTTTCCAACTCGTCCAGCGGCAGCGCCGCGCCGTCCCGCGGCTCGAAGCGCTCGCCCAGCCGCAGCCGGAACGCCATCGGGAACGGCGGCACGCGCCAGATCGGCCAGCCCTTGCGCAGATACGGCGACTCGGTCTCGATGAACACCGTCTGGATCGGCACGCCGGCCTTGTGCGCGATCGCCGTCACGCCCGGGCGGAACGGGCTCAGCGCCACCCCGGCCTCGGTGCGCGTGCCCTCAGGGAACATCACCAACTGCGCACCGTCGCGCAGGTTCGCGATCGCGTGCCGCAGCATCGTGCGCGGCGAATCGTTCGGGATGTAGCGCGCCAGCCGCGCGCCGGCGCCGAGGAACACGTTGCGCATCAGGTCGCCCTTCATGATGCAGACGCCGCGCCGCAGCCGCGCGACGATCAGCAGCGCATCGACCATGCTCGGGTGGTTGGCCACCACCACCAGCCCGGTCGCATCGTCGTTCAGGCGATCAAGCGCCTGGCTGTCGACCTCCATCAGCCCGAACGCGGCCGCGAGGTTCCAGAACACGCGGTACGAACTCGCCACCACATGCCGCCCGATGGCCTGCGCCCGCTGCCGAGGCACCAGCGGCAGCATCAGCGCAGCGATCAGGTTCCAGCCGAGCGACGCCAAGCCCAGCCCGAGCAGCAGCAGGTAGAAGCACGCGAGCTGCCAGCCGCGCCGGATCATGGGGGCGACGGCTCCGCAGCCGACGCGATGCCGTGCGCCTCGACCTCGACCAGCAGGTCGGCGCGGCACACGTCGGCGCGCAGGTAGATGGCGTTGCGCAGCGCCGGCGCATCGGCACCCAGCCGCTGCGCCAGCACCTCGCGCACCCGCGGCAGGTCGCTCGCGTGGCGGACGTAGACGGTGCAATCGAGCATGTCGACACGGTGCGCCCGCGGCCCGATCGTGCTCAGCGCGTTGGCCGCGTCGACCACCGCGGCGACGTTCGCGAGCGTCTCCTCGGTCTGCCGGGCCACGTCGCCCACATGCAGCGTCTGGTGTCCGACGATGCTGGCGGTGCCCGACAGGAACAAGGCCTCGCGCCCGCCGCCGATCGACGCCAGCGCGCCGCGCGAGAAGGTCGGCGCGCGCGGGCCGTACTGCGACGGGTAGCGGTAGGCACTGACCTGGCGCGGGTTCTCGACCGCGCGCGGCGCCTCGCGCCCGGCCAGGAAATGCACCGTCAGCGGCCCCTGCGTGGTGCCGAGCGCACAGGCCGCCGGCGCGCCGTCGAACGCGCTGCGCCGCGCGGCCAGGAACGCATCCTGCCGGCCGATGTTGAACTGCCGGTAGCGCTCCAGCGGATCGCCCGCGTCGCACCCGTTGATGTCGGCCACGTAGTTCCACAC
>NZ_JBFUFP010000640.1:0-3186 GCF_056403375.1 Rhizobacter sp. P2_H2 | reverse complement strand
GGCCATGCTCGCCCTGCAGTCGAACAGCCTGGTGTGGATCGACGAGGCGATGGTGCGTCGCGAACTCGGCGCCTCGCGTGGCGACCTGCCCGGCCTGGGCTTCGCGCCGCGCGCCCTGCGGCTGGCGCACCTGATGCAGTACCAGATGCACCTCGCGGACGTGGTGGCACTGATGAACAAGCGCAGCTTCCCGGCGGCCTCGCAGTTCCCGGCACTGCCGCCGGCAGGTCCGCTGCCCCCGGGGACGATCGACGTGCGCGACTTCACGCAACGCTATTTCCCGGCCGAGGTCGACGTCGACTTCTCGATCATTCCCGACGACGAACTGCCGGCGCTGGTCGAGGAGTCGCTGGCCTTGCCGCCGATCGATTTCCTCGCCAGCGAGGCGGCGCTCGACCTCACCGCCGTGCTCGTGCTGGCGCCGGTGCCGCGCAGCGACTTCCGCAGCGTGCTCGCCAAGCTGCAGACGCGCAACCGCGTGTTGAAGCCCTCCGCGCCCAACCAGGTCGCGCAACGCAAGCCGCTGGAGATCCTGCAGCGGCTGCGACTGCCGCTGCCCGTGCCCACGGTCGATCCGTCCAACCCCGCCGATGCCGAGTGGGCACGACTGGCGCAGCTGCCGACGCTGTGGTTCGTGCGCCGGCGCAACCTCGCCTACCGCGACGACCTCGTCGGCGCGCCGATCGCGATGGCCGGGATCAACGAGGTGGCCGTCGAGGGCGTGGTTCGCGAACGCATCATGACGCTGGGCCTGGCGCCTTCGCTGGACGGCCTGCTGCAGAAGTCCAGCAGCAAGGCGGCGGCCTCGGTGTTCTCGCTGCTCGCCTCGCCACGCGTCGCGGCCTCGCCCGCGCTCACGGCAGCCACGCTCGGTGCCTTGTCGGCGCAGACCGGCAGCGGTGCGGACGCGGGCCTGGACCACGCGAAGGTGCTCAGCGTGAGTGCGGAGATCAACGGCGGCGCGCTCGGCGAAGGCTTGCTCCGGCTGGAGAAGAACGCCGAAGGTGGCGTCACCAAGATGGCCCTCTCGACGCTGGCCGGCAGCGACGCCTGGCGCAAGCTCGACAGCAATGCGCTGAGCGCGTCGGGCGCGCAGTTGTCGCAGCTGACGGCCCGGCTGACCCGCACGCCGGGCAGCAAGGGCGAGGCCGAAGGCGGCACGCCGCCGGTACCGGTCCCTGCGCCGGAGCCGGCGCCTGTCCCGAGACCTGCACCCGCTCCCGTGCCAAAGCCTGCTCCGGCCCCGGTGCCCGCGCCGGTTCCCGTCCCCGCACCGGTGCCGCGGCCTTCGCCGACGCCGCCGAGTCCACGGCCCGGTCCGTCGCCAGGACCCGTCCCGCGCCGCGAATCTGCCCTTCCCGCGAAGAAGGCGGCCACGAAGAAGGCCCCGGCCGGGAAAGTGGCCGCCAAGAAAGTGGCCGCCAGGAAGACCACCGGGAAGCCGAGCCGCTGAACCGAGTGCCTGACATTCCAGGAGAACCGCCGTGAACATGACCCCTGTGCGCGACCCGGTGTCCGGCGAACGCGTGATCGCCCTGTCGCCGGCCAACGCCACCGAAGCGGCCGCCGCGTGGCTGCGCCGGCCGAACATCTTCCCGGGCCGCGCGCTGACGCAGGGTGCGCTCCAGCAATCTCAGGAATGGGCCGCAGGCCACCTCGCCAAGCGCGGCCAGGACTGGGTCGCCGGCATCGTCGATGGGCTCGAGCTGTCGGTGCAGCAGGTCGCGGTGGATCCGGCCGAGCCATCTGCGGTGCGCCAGCAATTCCTCGCGACCTCGCTGCAGGTCTCGCCCGGCCGCGGCCTGGCCACCAGCGGCGAAGACGTGGTGCTGACGCGCACGCTGCAATGTTCGCTCGCCGACGTGCCCGTGGTCGCGCCCGCGGCCTTCTTCGCCAACGGCGGCGGCGTCGGGAACGGCACGCCGGGGCAGCCACCGACGCTGCTGCCGCGCGAGGTCGGTGTTCCCCTGGGTGCGTTGAGCACCGTCTCGCTGGCCACGCTGCCGCCGGTCGGCGTGCTGGTGATGCAGCCGGTGCGCGTGGAAACCGCGCCGCTCGACCCGATGGACCCTTGCGAGCACAACGCCTGCGACGAAGGCACGGTCAACAACGCCGACAGCTTCATCGACTGGCGCAGTGCCGATGCCGTGCGCCTGCTCTGGTTCGTGTGGCCCGGCGAATGGCGGCCCTTGCCGGGCGTGCCGCCGGCGCAGTGGCGCAACGCGCTGGCCTGGACGGTGTTCGAGGCCGAGCGCCAGCTGGCCGTCGACGGCACCCTGCCCTGGGAAGACTGGGGCGTACCGATCGCGATGGTGAACCTCGACAACCAGCACCGTCCGCTGTGGCTCGACCGGGCCAGCGTGGTGCGCGAGGGTGGCCGTGCGCGCGACTCGCGCATGTACTCGCCGGGGCCGACCTTCAGCGGCGCACTCGCCTGCAACAGCCGCCTGCCTTCGTTGTGGCAGGCGCAGATCGAACAGCTGGCAGAGCAGATCGCCGCGACCGGCGAACCTTCGCCTGCGGCCAACCAGCTGGCCGACGCCTTCACCACGCGCCTGCCGCCGGTGGGCCTGCTGCCGAAGAACACCTTCGAGGCATCGACGCGGCGCAGCGGCTTCTTCCCGCCGGGTTTCGACATCGATGCGGTGCCCGTTCCCGTCGAACAGCTCGACCTCGCGGTGCGCGGCAGTGCTTCGCTGGCGCCGCTCAATCCCTCGGCGAGCGAGAGCGTGCGCATGCTGGTCCCGGTGCCGCTGCAATCGTGGGAACCGCGGCTGTTGCGCACCGAGGTGATCGACCCGCTGTTCAAGCAGACGCTCGACGAAAACCTGCTGCGCCGCGCACGCACCCTCGGCCTGCGCCAGGGCCTGCGCAACCGCGCCGCCATGCTGCAGCACGCGCTGAACGGCAGCTCGCCGGCCGTGCCGCTGATCCGAGACGATCCGCTGGCCCTCGAGACCGAGAGCCTGTCGCCCTGGGGGGAGCCGCCGCCGGGCGGGGGCCATCGCAGCACCCTGGCCGAGGGGCAGCACCAGCACTTCTTCGATGGCGCCAACCCGACCTTCCTGGTGCCGTCGGGCTGGTCGCTGTTCGTCTGGGTCTGCCTCGATCCCGACAACCCGCCCACCGAAGTGATGTTCCAGTGGCATTCGGGCGGGAACTGGGAACACCGTGCCTACTGGGGCG
>NZ_JBFUFP010000639.1:0-3190 GCF_056403375.1 Rhizobacter sp. P2_H2 | reverse complement strand
GGGCGGGAGCAGGCGTCGGGGCCGGTGCGGGTGCAGGCGCCGGTGCGGGCGAAGGTGCCGGTGCCGGGGCAGGCGCTGCGGCCGCGCCGACGGCGCACTTCTTCGCCTTGCCGGGGTACGGGTCGGAGCCGAAGGTCGCGGTCGTGCAGGCGATGTTGCCCGACAGCGTCTTCGTCACGAACTTGTCCTTGATGCCGAACGAGACCGAGCGCTTGGTGGTGCCGACCTTGCAGGTCTCGCCTTCATCGGCGCATTTCGAGTAGCCGGACGGCCAGTCCTTGGCGAAGGCGGGTGATGCGACGGTGGCGAACAGCGCGGCGACGGCCAGCGCCGCGGCGCGCGGGCGGGGGAGGTGAGTCATGGGGAGTGATCCTGGTTTGAAAGTCGAAAAGAAGAATCGGGTGCTGCTCACTTGATCGCCGGATAGGCGTTGCGCAGCAGCATCAGGAACTGGTCGTGGAACCACTGGCCGGCATGCGGCGCGCCGCTGAGTGCGTCGACGTTGCCCGAGCCGCACATCGCGTCGAAGCGCTTGCCTTCGGCGTTCGGCGTGGTGGCCGTGCTGTCGCTGGTGCCGTCGGAAGCGCCGGGCGGTTTCACGAACACGTACGCATCCAGGTAGGGGCGGCTCGCATCCGGATTGGCGCGCGGCCGTTCACCGATGCCGGTGTTCTTCACGTTGCACCAGTTGCCGCGGTGGGCGCGACGGTCGACGCGCATGTCGTCGACGTCGGCGGCCGCCTGGGTGGGCCGGGCCGGGCCGCCCCAGCCGTTGCGCGAGGTGTCGACGAGGAACGACAGCGTCTTCGGAAAGCCGGCAGCCACGAACTCCGCGTGCAGCTTGTCGACATAGGTCTGCTCATCGACCACGTGGTTGTATTCGTAGAACTGGGTCGTGCCGCCGGTCTGGACGTATTTCTCGGAACCGTCGAAGAACGGCTCCTGCAGCGGCGTGTAGTTCGCGGTGTTGGTCGCGAAGCCTCGGATGATGCCGAGGTTGCCGCTCGGCGTCGCGCCCTTCACCAGGTTGATGAAGCCGTCGATGGCTTTGCCGCGGTTGCCGTCCCAGCCGAGCCAGCCCGAGTGCGCGATGTCGAGGTACATGTACACGTTCTTCAGCGTCGACAGCTTGTTCAGCGTGTAGCGGATGCCATCGACGTAGACGCCCTTCTGGTTGACCGAATCGCACACTGTCTTGCCAATGCCGATGTTGGTCAGCATGTTCGGGTACGAGTCCGGCTCGATCAGCGTGACGATGCGCAGGCCGGCGTAGGCCGGGCGCGCGAGGATCTCGGCGATGCGGTCGATGTACTGGGTCTTGTACTTCGTCATGCCATCGTTGGCCGAGCTCAGCTCGCCGTTCGACGCCAGCGCCGCGCAGTCGCGGTCGGGCAGGTCGTACACGACCAGCTGGATCGTCATCGGCTTGAGCGTGCTGCCGCTCAACGCCTTCTGCTGCGCGACGGCCGCGTCGAGGTGGTCGACCAAGCCCATCGCGCCGCCGCTGGCCTTGGCGCCATCGATCGCGCCGATGCGGTCCAGCCAGACGGCGGTCGGGAACTTGGCGGCGGCCTTCACCAGCGCGGTGTCGGTGGCCGAGGCGGTCACGCGGGTCAGCGATTGCGCGACCTGGGTGCCGTAGTCGGGGTCCACGTAGAACAGCGCGTCGGCGAACGGGTTGCCGGTGGTGATCAGGCCGGTCGCGGGGGCGGGTGCCGGTGCGGGAGCGGGTGCCGGGGACGGCGAAGGTGCCGGCGAGGGAGACGGTGCCGGAGCAGGTGCCGGCGCAGGAGAGGGCGTCGGCGCGGGCGCCGGGGCGGGCGACGGCGTGGGGGCCGGTGCCGGAGCCGGTGACGGGGAAGGTGCCGGCGCGGGCGACGGCGAGGGCGCAGGGGCCGGGGACGGCGAAGGCGCCGGAGAAGGCGACGGTGCCGGTGCGGGAGCAGGCGACGGCGAAGGAGAAGGAGCAGGCGACGGCGTGGTGGTGGGCGCCGGGGCCGGCGCATTGCTCGTCGGCGACGGCGCCGGGTTGTCATTGTTGTCGTTGCCACCGCAGGCGGCGAGAACGAGCGAGAACAGCAGGCTCACACCGGCGCGTCCGCGCTGGCGTTTTTGGCTTTTCATGTGGCTTCCCTTGATGTGTGTTGAATTCAGAAAAAGCAGGTCACTGCAGGTACGGCTTCAGCACGGTCATCTGCGGCTTGTCGGTGCTGCCTGCGGGTTCGATCGAATACATGTAGCTGCCCCACCAGGGGCCGGCGGCCCACCAGACCCAGCCGGCCCAGACGTCGGCGTTGGATTTGAGGTGGCCGAGCGCGCTGGCCACGGCCAGGTCGCAGGTGGCGTTCGATGCGGCGCCCACTTCGCCGAGCACGGCGCGGTAGCCGTTGCTGCGGGCCCAGGTCGTGAAGGCCTGCAGGCGCTCGGCGCCGATGGTGGCGCTGCTGCAATCGGCATGCGTGCCGGATGAATCGTTGTCCAGGTACTGGTGCACCTCGAACACCATGTTCTTGCCCGGGTCGACGATGCCCTTCATCACGGTGCCGTTCGCGGTGCCGTACCAGTCCTGCAGCCAGCTGTGTGCGCCGGTCCAGGCGTTGCCCGGCACGGTGACGACGTTGGTTGCGCCGGTGGTGCGGATCGCGGCCAGTGCGGCGTTGGCGGCAGCCAGCCACTGCTCGGTCGCGATGTCGTGCGGCTCGTTCATCAGCCCGAACGCGACGTTCGGGTTGCCCTTGAACTGCGTCGCCAGGCGCGACCAGAAATCGGCGAAGGCCGCGTTCGGCACCTGCGTCGAGCCGATCAGGTTGCCGCGGTAGCGCGCGTAGTTGTGCGGATCGATCAGCACCGTGACGCCGGTCGCGGTGACCTGCTGCACGAAGGTGGTGAGCCGCGACAGCTCGGTCGCGTCGAAGGGCTGGTTCAGCGACGGTTGCAGCCGCTCCCACAGGAAGGGCAGGCGCACCGCGTTCATGCCCTTGCTCTTGAAGTAGGCCGYGCTCGAGGCCGACGGGTAGACGTAGTCGGTGTTGTAGTTGCCGGGCAGGTTGCCGGGCGCGAACTCGGCGCTGGCGAGGCTGACGGCGCGCCACGAGAGCGTCGCGGCCGACGGGGCGGGCGCAGGCGAAGGGGCGGGCGCGGGAGCCGGAGCGGGCGCTGGAGCCGGGGCCGGTGTGGGCGCAGGTGCCGG
>NZ_JBFUFP010000638.1:0-3191 GCF_056403375.1 Rhizobacter sp. P2_H2 | reverse complement strand
GGCATCGCGCAGTGGCTGGTGTTCGGCGGCTCGTGGGGCTCCACGCTGTCGCTGGCCTATGCGCAGGCGCACCCCGAGCGCTGCCTCGGCCTGATCCTGCGCGGCATCTGGCTCGCCAGCACCGAGGAGCAGCAGTGGTGGCTGCACGGCATGCGGCAGTTCTATCCGAAGGAGTGGGAAGCGTTCGCCGGCGCCATTCCGCCCGAGGAACGCGGTGACCTGCTCGCGGCCTACCAGCGCCGCCTGAGCGACCCCGACCCCGCCGTGCACGCCGCCGCCGCGCGCGCCTGGAGCCACTACGAAGGCGCCTGCCTGCGGCTCATCCCGCTGCCGGCCGAGCCGCTGCGGCCGGAGGACGCCGTCTTCGAGCTGAACCTCGCGCGGCTCGAGGCGCACTACTTCGCCAACGGAGCCTTCCTCACGCCCAACCAACTGCTCGACGGCGTGCCGCGCATCGCCCACCTGCCTTGCACCATCGTGCACGGCCGCTACGACGTGATCTGCCCGGTGCGCTATGCCTTCGCGCTGGCCGATGCATGGCCCTCGGCCAAGCTGGTCGTGGTGCCCGATGCCGGGCATTCGTCGATGGAGCCTGGCATCACGTCGGAGCTGGTGGCCGCCACCGACGCATTCGCCGATGGCCGATGAACTGATCTGCGGCGAAGAGCCCGTGCTGGCCATGCTCGACGGCTGGTTCGCCGGCCGCGCGGGCGACTGGTGGGAAGGCTTCTACGCGGATCGCCAGAAGCCGGTGCCGTTCTTCGGCGACGCACCGGACGAGAACCTCGCCGAATGGGCCGATGCGCATGCAGCCCCCGGCCTGCGGGCGCTGGACATCGGCTGCGGCAACGGCCGCAACGCGCGCTTCCTCGCCCGATGCGGCTTCGATGTCGAAGGCGTCGACTACGCGCAGGCGGCGATCGATTGGGCCACGCAGCGTGCGAACGAATTCGGCGTGGCGGTGCAGTGGCACTGCAAGTCGGTCTTCGAGCTCGGCATGCCTGCAGGCAGCTTCGACCTCGTCTACGACTCCGGCTGCTTCCACCACCTGGCCCCGCATCGGCGGCACACCTATGTGCGGCTGGTCAGCGAGGCGCTGCGTCCGGGCGGCTGGTTCGGCCTGGTGTGCTTTCGGCCGGAAGGCGGCAGCGGGCTGACGGACGCCGAGGTCTACGAGCGCCGCACGCTGGGCGGCGGCCTGGGCTACACCGAAGAACAACTGCGTGCGATCTGGGCCACCGGGCTCGAGGTGCAGGGCACACGGCGCATGCTGAAGCCACCGCCGGGCGCGGAGGTGTTCGGCGAGGAGTTTCTGTCGGTGCTGTGGGCGCGCAAGCCGCTGGAACCGGTCGGCGGTTGATCAGGCCTTGGCCAGCTTCTTGTCGGGCTTCCTGTTCGCGGGCTGCTTCCGTGCTCGCGCCAGGTTCGACGTCACCAACGCCGCCGCCAACGTCACCAGCCACGAGAAGTACACCCACAGCAGGAACACCGGAAACGCCGCGAAGGTGCCGTACACCGTCTTGTAGGTCGGCAGCTTCAGCACATAGGCCGCGAAGCCGCGCTTGCCCAGCTCGAACGCGATGCCGGCGATCAGGCCACCGACGATCGCATCGCGCTTGCGCACGCGGGTGTTCGGCATGAAGTGGAAGAGGGCGGCCATCGCGATCGAGCCGATCAGCGCCGGCCCGAGCGTCAGCCCGAACTTGGCCCACGGCGGCAGCGTCTCGATCAGCCCGGCCGAGGCACTCACCGCGTACGACGTGGCCCACAGGCTCACGCCCAGCAGCGGCGGGCCGAACCCGATCATCAGCAGGTACATGCCGACGCGCTTCAGGAACGGCCGGTTCTTCTTCACCTTCCAGATCTGGTTCAGCGCGTTCTCGACGGTCAGCAGCAGCGCCACTGCGGTGACCACCAGGAACAGCGAGCCGACCAGCGTCAGCCCGTTCGCGTTGGTCGCGAACTGCGCCAGGTAGCGCAGCACGGTGCGCGAGATCTCCTCGGGCAGCAGGCTGCGCAGCAGATGCTCCTCGATCGCGTCCTCAAGTCGCTTGAACATCGGGAAGCGCGTGAAGAGCGCAAAGCACACCGCGAGAAACGGCACCACCGACAGCACGGTCGTGAAGGTGAGGCTGCCGGCGATCTGCGGCAGCCGCTCGGCCCGGGCGCGCTGGATCGTGAGTCGGGTGAGGTGGATCATCGGCGGGCATTCTGCCCTTGAGAGGCCGCTTCCCGGGTTGTCACCCGGGCTACGAATGCCGTAGCCCGGATGCAGCGCAGCGAAATCCGGGAATGCTGCGCAACTCGCTCAGGTCGCTCAGGCCGCCACCGGCGTGCGGATCAGGTGATCGAACGCCGACAGCGCCGCCTTTGCCCCATCGCCCGCGGCGATGATGATCTGCTTGAACGGCACCGTCGTCGCATCGCCGGCTGCGAACACGCCCGGCTGGTTCGTCGCGCCGCGCGCGTCGACGATGATCTCGCCGTACTTGCTCAGCTCCAGCGTGCCCTTCAGGAACTCGGTGTTGGGCACCAGGCCGATCTGCACGAACACGCCGGCCAGCTCCACGCGGTGCTCGGCACCCGTCGCGCGGTCCTTGAAGACCAGGCCATTGACCTTCTGCCCGTCGCCGGTGATCTCGGTCGTCTGCGCGTTGGTGTGCACCGTCACGTTCGGCAGGCTGTGCAGCTTCTTCACGAGCACCGCATCGGCCTTCAGCGCGTCGGCGAACTCCACCACGGTGACGTGCGCCACGATGCCGGCCAGGTCGATCGCCGCTTCGACGCCCGAGTTGCCGCCGCCGATCACCGCGACCGGCTTGCCCTTGAACAGCGGGCCGTCGCAGTGCGGGCAGTAGGCCACGCCCTTGTTCTTGTACTCGGCCTCGCCAGGCACGTTCACGTTGCGCCAGCGCGCGCCGGTCGAGAGGATCACGCTGCGGCTCTTCAACGCCGCGCCGTTCTCCAGCGTCACGGTGATCTCGCCGCCCGGTTGCGCGGCCGGCTCCAGCGCCGCGACGCGCTGGCCGTTCATGATGTCGACCTCGTAGACGCGCGCATGCGCTTCCAGCGCGGCCGCGAACTTCGGGCCCTGCGTCTCGAGGATCGACACGTAGTTCTCGATGCCCAGCGTGTCCAGCGTCTGGCCGCCGAAGCGCTCGGCGACGATGCCGGTGCGGATGCCCTTGCGC
>NZ_JBFUFP010000637.1:0-3196 GCF_056403375.1 Rhizobacter sp. P2_H2 | reverse complement strand
GGCCTGGCCGGTGCGCGGCGCGGCGCGCCCCGGCTGCAGCAGCTCGGCCAGCGCGACGTAGGCGATGGCCTCGCCGTCGTGCAGCATCGCCTCGCCGCGGGCCGTGCGCGCCAGTTCGTGGGCGCCGTGGCGCAGCGCGCGCCGCACCGCCGCCAGCGGCAGCGCGACGCGCCGGCCRCCGGCCTCGACCACCRGCGCCTGCAGCGAGGCGACCGACATCGGCACCACCAGCTCGAGCGTCGTGCCCACGCCGGGCTGCGTCTGCACGGCGACCCGGCCGCCCAGCCGCTGGACGGCGTCGCGCACGACGTCCAGCCCGATGCCGCGGCCCGACACTTCGGTGACGACGCTGGCCGTGCTCAGGCCGCCGCGCATCAGCAGCTGCAGCAGGCCCGGGCCGTCCAGCTCGCGCAGCGCCGGTGTCGGCCAGCCCTTGCGCTGGGCGGCCAGCCGCACGGCCTGCGCATCGATGCCGGCACCGTCGTCACCGATGCGGAACACCAGGTGCCGGTCGCGCCGCGCGACCTCGAGCGTGACGCGGCCCTGCACCGGTTTGCCGGCGGCGATGCGCGCCGCCTCGCTCTCGATGCCGTGCGCGACCGCGTTGCGCGCCAGCTGCAGCAGCGCGCCCTGCAGGGTCTCGATCCATTCGGCGTCCAGCCGCACGTCGCCGCCGCGGGCCTCGAACACCACGCGCCGGCCCAGCAGCTGGGCGGCATCGCGCACGGTGCGCTCCAGCGGCGTGAAGAGCGCGGCCGCCGGCACCAGCCGCAACTGCTCGGCGGCCTCGCGCACCTGGCGCAGCTCGCGGTCCATCTGGTCGACCGAGGCGCCCAGGCCGCGCTCGACGCCGCCGAGCAGGCTGCGCAGTTCCTCGGCCATYGCGTGCGAGGCCACCTGCGACAGCTCGCCGGCCGGCGCATCGGCGCGCCCGCGGCGCGGGTCCAGCCGGTCGGCCAGCCCGTCGGCCAACCCGAAGGCGCGCAGCGTGGCCGTGAGGCCGCGGCGCAGTGCCGCGACCTGCGCATGCGCCTGGGTCAGGCTGTCGAGCAGCAGGTCCATGTCGGCGACGTCGGCGCGCACCGTGCGCACCGTGTGCAGCGTCTCGGTCGGCGCGGTGGCGCGCGACTGCGGGTCCGGCCGGGGTGCCGCGGCCGGCGCCGGCAGGTCCAGCGCGCCCAGGCCGGCGCCGATCGCGTCGAGCAGCGCCAGCGAGGCGTCGACGGTGTCGCGCGGCGGTGCATCCGGCGCGTCGCGCCACGGCCCGAGCAGGTCTTCGAGGGCGTGTGCGTGGTCGGCGATCGCCGGTTGGCGCACCACCCGTGCCGCGCCCTTCAGCGTATGCGCCACGCGCAGCAGGCGGGCGACGGTCGTGGCGTCGCCGGCGCCCTTCTCGAGGTCGAGCAGGCCCTGGCCCAGCTGCTCCAGCAGCTCGCGCGCCTCGACGCGGAAGTAGCGGTACGGGTCGGTGACCATCGGGGCGGCGCGCGGTGACAGGCGGTGACGGGCGGTGCCCGGGTCCTCAGGCGGCCACCTGCGGCTGCACCAGCCGCAGCAGTTCCTTGGACAGCCCGGCCAGCTGCGACGCGGTCTGGAAGGTCTGCCCCGAGCTCGCCTCGGTTTCCTTGGTGGCCTGGGCGGTGTTGGAGATCGCGATGTTGACCTGCTCGACCGCGGTGGTCTGCTGCTTGGTCGACAGCTCGATTTCGCGCGCCGCCTCAGTTGTGGTGGCCACCAGCGCGGCGATGCGCGTGAAGGATGCGGCGACGTCGCCGAACTGGCGCGCGCCGGCGTCGACCGCCTTCGAGCCGGTCTCGGTCGCCATCACGGTGGTGTTGACCGCGCCGCGCACGTCCTCGATCAGCGTGCGGATCTCCTTGGTGGAGCCGGCCACGCGGTCGGCCAGCTTGCGGATCTCGTCGGCCACCACGCCGAAGCGCTTGCCGGCCTCGCCGGCGCCGGTGGCTTCGATGGTGGCGTTGATCGCGAGGATGTTGGTCTGCTCGGCCAGCTCGGAGACGATGTCGAGCACGGCGCCGATCTGCTGCGACTTCTTGCCCAGCTCCAGCATGTGGTTGACGACCAGGTCGACCTGCTGGCGGATGCCCGCGATCGACTCCTTGGCCACCTGCACGGTGCCGGCGCCGGCACCGGCGGCGCTGGCGGTCTGCTCGGCGACGCCGGCCACGCGCTGCGCGCTCTCGGCGATCTGGCGCGAGGTGGCGAGCAGCTCGCTGATGGTGGTGGTGATCTCGGTCATCGAGGTCGAGGATTCGCGCGCCCCGGCGGCCTGCTGGTTGGCCGCCGACTGCAGCTCGGTCGACGAGCGCTGCACGTGCTGCACGGCGGCCGCGATCTGGGTCGTCAGCGAGCGCGTCAGCACGTAGCCCGCCGCACCGACGAAAAGCAGGCAGAACAGGGTGCCGAGCACGATGGTCGAGCGCGCACCCGCGGCGGTGGCCTCGACGTCGTCGGCGCGCTGCTTCAGCAGGTCGCGCTCTTCGCGCTCCATCTGTTCGGCGACCTGACGGAACTCGTCCATCGTGCGCTTGCCCTCGCCGCCCAGCACCGCCTTGACGGCGGAGTCCAGGCCGGCCTGGCGGCGCAGGTCGATGATGCGCCGCAGCTCGGCCAGCTTGGCCGAGACGAGGGCCTGCGCGGCGTCGATGCGCCGCTGCTGGTTCGGGTTGTCGGCGGTCAGCTCGCGCAGCTCCTTGACCTGCCGCGCGACCGCGCCGACCGCGGCCTGGTAGGGCTCCAGGTAGGCCTCGTCACCGGTGATCACGAAGCCGCGCTGGCCGGTCTCGGCGTCCTTCAGCTGGCCGAGCAGGCCGGCGACGTGCTCCAGCACGACGTGCGTGTGCGCGACCGCGTAGCTGGTGCGTGTCAGCGAGTCGAGGCTGCGGTACGCCACGCTGCCGATGCCCAGCAGCAGCAGGAACGAGACGGCGAAGCCGATGGCGATTTTTCGTCCGAAGGTCCACATGCGGTGCTCCTGTCAGTCAGTCTGTCAGTCGATCAAGCCGTGCCGGCGGCGCAGCGCCGCGCCGCGGCGGTGAGGGTGTCCAGCACCGAGGCCAGCGCGACCACCGGCCGCACCTGTCCAGCGTGCTGGCCGGGGCCTTGCAGGATCTCCTGCACGTGGCGGCGCGCCGCCGACGGGTCGGCCGCGGGCCGGGCCGCGCCGCGCGGCACC
>NZ_JBFUFP010000636.1:0-3197 GCF_056403375.1 Rhizobacter sp. P2_H2 | reverse complement strand
CGCCTGTTCCGCAGCGTCTGCCTGGTGGTGGACCATGCGCATCGCCAGGGTGTGGTGCACCGCGACCTGAAGCCCGGCAACATCCTGGTGTCGCGCGACGGCGTCGTGAAGCTGGTCGACTTCGGCATCGCCAAGCGCCTGGACGCGGGCAGCGCCGAGCGCACCGCCACCGCGATGCGCGTGCTGACGCCGGAATACGCGAGCCCGGAGCAGGTGCGCGGCGGGCCGGTCGGCGCGGCGAGCGACATCTACTCGCTGGGCGTGGTGCTGTACCGCCTGCTGACCCAGGCGAGCCCGTACGGCCGCGCGACCGAGGACAACTACGCGCTGACGCGCGCCATCTGCGACACCGAACCGGTGCGCCCGAGCCGGGCGCTGGCCCGCGCGCAGCGGCGCCAGCTCGAAGGCGACCTCGACGCGGTGGTGCTGATGGCGCTGCGCAAGGATCCACTGCACCGCTATGCCTCGGCCGAGGCCGTGGCCGACGACCTGTTCCGCCACCTCGAAGGGCTGCCGGTGCAGGCGCGCCGCGGCGCCTGGAGCTACCGTGCCGGGCGCTTCGTGCTGCGCCACCGCGCGGCGGTCGGCGCGGTGATGCTGGCCAACCTGGCGCTGCTCGCCGGCATGGCATTCGCCGGCTACCAGGCCTATGAAGCGCACCGGCAGCGCGAGCGCGCCGAGCGGCACTTCGCGAGCGTGCGCAAGCTGGCCAACACGATGATGGTGCCGATGCACGATGCGATCCGCACACTGCCCGGCTCGACGCCGGCACGCAAGCTGCTGGTCGAGAACGGGCTCGCCTACCTCGAAGGCCTGGCCGTCGAAGCCCGCAACGAACCGGCATTGCAGGTCGAGCTGGCGACCGGCTATCGCAACATCGGCGACATCCAGGGCCGCCCGGGGCTCGCCAGCCTCGGCGATCCGCAGGGTGCGATGAAGAGCTACGGCCGCGCCATCGAGCTGTTGTCGCCGGTGCTCGCCGAGCGGCAGCCGCACGCTGCGGTGTACCGCGACGCCCAGCAGGAAGCGGCCATCGTCCGGCAGCGCGAAGGCGCGGTGCTCGGCTTCACCGGCAAGTTCAAGGAGGCCGACAGCGCGTTGCGCGCCGGCGTCGCGCTGGTCGACGACCTGGCCGCCGCCGACCGCTCCAACCGCGTGCGCCAGCTGCTGCGCGCCACGATGTACGGGCAGCTGAGCCAGGTGCAGATGTTCTCGGGCGACATCGACACCTTCCTGAAGACCTCGGCCGATGCCGCCGCGCAGCTGGAGGCACTGGTCGCGCAGGACCCCGGCGACAGCGATGCCGGCCTGAACCTSGCRTCSAACTACTCGACGCGCGGCGARCAGCTGATACAGCGCGACGCCACGCCCGAGAGCGCGCAGCTSGCGCTCGACGCYTTCCGCAAGAGCMYGGCSGTGCTGGAGMMGCTGGYKGCGAAGAACCCGCAGAACACCTCGMTCGCMCGSCACRTCGCGACCRRCCTGGAAAACAYCGCSTGGTGCCTGCGCCGCMTCGGSCAGCCGCGCGAGGCGGTGGCGCAGGCACGGCGCGCCGTCGACATGATGCGCACGATGAGCGCGCGGGATCCGGACAACACGCAGTTCCACGCCGACCTGGCCAGCATGCAGACCACGCTCGGCGAAGCCCTGCTGGCCGACCACGATGCGCGTGCCGGCGTCGAGGTGCTCAACGCCGCGGTGGCCTCGTTCGCGGCCTTGCCGGACGGCATGCGCGAGGACAACTACGTGCACCACCACCAGGGGCTTGCGCACCACGTGCTGGGCCTCGCATTGCAGGCGCGGCACCGGGCCGGCGATGCCCGGGCCGCCTGCGACCAGCAGCGGCGCGCGCTGCCGATCCTGGAGGAGATGGACAAGCAGGGCATCCCGCCGGGCACCACCGGGCCTGCCGCGGTGCGCGAGGCCTTGAAGGACTGCGGGCAGTCGTAAGTCTTTGCAACACCTGAGCCGCAGTGCGCGGCGAATCCGCTCTGGCAGCACCTGATGACCCGGAGCTGCGATGAACAGGATTCTTGCGTTGGCGGTGCCCGTCCAGCGGACACCGTCGCCCGACCCACGGCTCAGCCCACTCGACCCCTGTCTCG
This sequence comes from Rhizobacter sp. P2_H2, assembly GCF_056403375.1. Lineage (NCBI taxonomy): Bacteria > Pseudomonadati > Pseudomonadota > Betaproteobacteria > Burkholderiales > Sphaerotilaceae > Rhizobacter > Rhizobacter sp. P2_H2. Next base: position 1,092 of record NZ_JBFUFP010000636.1, on the reverse strand, counting down.
ACCCGCTGCCGTTGCTGCACGAGGAGCCGGACGTAGCCGCCGAAGCCGAGGAGGCGCCCGACGGCGCCTGGCGCCCCGCGCTGCTCACGCAGTGGCTCGCGGCCGAGGGCGCGGCGCCGCGCCAGCACAGCGTGCGCGCGCTGCTGCAGGCGCTCGGTTTCGATGCGCTGGTGTACGGCCGCTTCGTGCGCGCCGGCGAGCGCTGGCTGCCGCAGGCGTTCTGCACCACCTATGCCGACCGGCCCTGGCTGCAGCGCTACGTCTGCGCCAGCTACCACCGCGTCGACCCGCGGCTCGCGGCGGCACTGCCGTCGAGCCTGCCCTGCCTCTGGTCCGTCGAGGCGCTGCGGCGCGCGGCCGACGACGCGGCCGAACCGGCGCTCGCGCACATCTTCGTCGACGACCTCGCGGCCAGCGGCGCGCGCAGCGGCGCGATGTTCGGGCTGCCCGGCCCGAGCGGCAGCCCGGGCGAGCGCCACCTCGTCAGCCTGAGCTCGGCGCGCGAGGGCATCGACTGGCTCGACGATGCACGGCTCGGCCAGATGCTGACGCTCGGCTTCTGCCTGCACGCGCTGTACACGCGCCACCTGCCGGCGCCCGGCGACGCTGCCGTCGAGGATGCCCTGCCGGCCGGCCTGTCTGCGCTGCAACGCGAGATCCTCGACTGCGTCGCCCGCGGCCTCGGCGACAAGCAGATCGCCGCGCGGCTGAGCCTGTCGGCGCACAACGTCGACTACCACCTGCGCCAGCTGCGCCGGCGCTTCGGCGCGCGCAACCGCGTGCAGCTGACGCAGGCCGCCTTGCGCGCCGGGCTGCGCTACGAGGCTTCGTAGTTGTGGGCTGCCGATGCGCCACCTATTCTGCTGGCACCCCTCCGAAGGAGCGCCGATGTCGACCCTTTCGCCCGTGCAGCAGAGCGATCCCCGTGCGAACGAACTCGCGCGCCAGGTCGTCGACACCTACAACCAGCAGGGCGGTGCCGCCGCCGCGCGCAAGCTGCGCGAGGTCACCAACGACCCGCAGCTCAGCGCCGCGCAGAAGAAGGAGGTGTACCAGGGCGCCGAGCCGGTCGTCGACGACATCGCGAACGAC
>NZ_JBFUFP010000635.1:0-3198 GCF_056403375.1 Rhizobacter sp. P2_H2 | reverse complement strand
CCGATGACGAGGCCGGCCTGCGCCGAACGCACCACGTCGGAGGTCTGCAGCAGGTTGGCCGGATGCAGGCCGGTCAGGACCTCACCCTCGCGGGCGACGAAGTGGATGTGCGGCTCGGAGATCCGGGCGAGCAACAAGTCATCCATCGTCCGCCGGGCGCTGGCCAGGTCGGGCAACAGCCAATAGATGCGTCTGCGCATGGCCGCCTCCTTGTGCAGTTTGCGAAGCGATTGGCGATCACCGTACTCCCATTCGGGGCGATCGGCAAGCGGGCACAACCCAGCGTCGCGCGTCTCTCGTGCGTCTCAGCGCGCAGGCAGCTTGCACGCCGCCACGCGGTTGACCTGGATCTGCGAACCGCCGGCGCTGTAGGCCCACAGCACGTCGCCATTCGGGGCCGTGACCATGTCCTGGAACTGATCGATCGCCAGGCCGGACGCAACCGGGCCTTCGACGAGCTTTCCATCCGACGCGTTCGCCACCGCCAGCATCAGCGCGCCGCCCGACTTCCATCCCAGCAGCAGCCTGTCGCTGCCGAGCGCGGCCAGGTAGGGGCGGAATGGGTAGCTGGCGTCGAGGCCGGTGGCCGCGCCGATGCCGAGTTGCTGGACCGGTGCCGTGCCGCGGTTCGGCAGCTTCGCGAGCTGCAGCGACAGCCCGCCGGTGGCCGCGGGCTGGATGAAGTTCATCCAGAAGCCGTCGCTCGCGCCCACCAGGCCACCGAGTGCGCGCTGCGTCGGATCGGTGCCGGCCAGCCACTGCAGCGTGTCGGCTGCGGCCGACGGCGTGGCCAGGCGCGCCTGCTGCATCGCGTTCGGGTAGGCGTCGCCGTGGCAGGTCGCGCCCCACTGCGTGCCGTTCCAGGCGGTGCGCACCGACCAGCTGTGGCTGCAGCCCCAGTCCCAGCGGCCGGCCACCGCCTTGCCGTTCGCGTCGACGAACTTCAGCGTGTCGCCGGCATGGATGTCGACCTCGCCGGCGACGTTCGGGCGCGCGGTGGACATCGCCGAGCGGTAGTAGATGCCGATCGTCGAGCCGTCGGTGGCGAGCCGCGCGGTGTGCCCGTACCACCAGATGAACTGCGCACCGACGCTGTCGACGTTGCCCTTCTTCGTCAGCGTGGTGCGCGACAGCAGGGCGCCATCGCCGCCGACGCGCACCAGGTCCATCCTGCCGCAGACGTTCTTGTCGGGCGTGCTGCTGCCGCGGCAGTACTTGGGCGAGTAGATGTCCGGGTCGTCGGCGACGACCGCCAGCGCCGCGCCGCCGGGCGTCGCGAGGATGGCATGCACTTCCAGGCCGGCCACGCCGGGCAGCGCGCGATCGAGGCTGTCCGTGGCCGTCAGTGCGGCCATGCGGATGGACGCAGCGCTGCGGTCGGTCCAGGCCAGCCAGGCGCTGCCGTCGCTGCGCGGCGCGATCACCGCGGGCGTGTACTCGTCGTTGGGGGCCGCGTTGCCGCCCACGGTCACCGAGCTCGCGCGCAGCCGCTGCGCCAGCGGGTCGCATGATGCGGGCGCGGGTGCGGGGGCCGGAGATGGCGCAGGTGCAGGTGCAGGTGCTGGAGCTGGAGCTGGAGCTGGAGCTGGAGCTGGAGCGGGGGCCGGAACTGGCGCGGGCGCTGGCGAAGGAGCGGGTGCGGGGTCGGACGAGCTGCCGCCGCAGGCCGCCAACGCGGCCAGCAAGGCGAGTGCGCCGGGGCGGGTCATGTTCTTCATGGGAATTGCGCCTTGCCTTGCACGACGACACCACCCGCGGGTTCGGGCAGCGTGTCGAGCAGCGTCGCTCCGCCCAGCGCGGTGACGCGCACCTGGAGCGGCCCCGCCGCGATCTCGGCCGGATGGACGAAGTAGTTGTAGTCGGTGCGCGCGACGCTGCCGGCGACGGGCGAGGTGGCCGCGCTGTCGCTTCCGCCACCCCCTCCGCCGCAGGCGGCCAGCGCCGTGGCCATGATGCCGGCGACCCACCGGCCCGCGCGCCGGTTCACGGCGCGACCGTCAGCTTGCCGGACCCTGCCGATGCCTTGACGGATGCCTTCACGCTGCTGGCCGGCAGCAGCGCGCTGGCGTAGGCGTACGGCACGGTCCAGCCGACGCTGGTGCTGAAGCTGCACTGGCTCGTGTCCAGCGCCGCACCGTTCAGCAGCGAGCCGCTCTCCTTGATCGCGCCGGTCTTGCTCGACGAGCCGGGGTTCTTCAGCACGCTGGTGCAGCCGCTGGCGCCCTGGATGTCGAACGCGTTGTTCTCCGAGATGATCTTCGCCTTGTAGGCCACGCCGATGCTGTACTGGTGCGCGTACACCGGGTGCGACTTGCTGCCTTCGAAGTAGTTGTTGTAGACGTGCACGCTGCCGAAGCGCACGCGCGGCGCGCGCTCGGTGATGTTGCTGAACAGGTTGCCGTGGAAGGTGACCGTCAGGTGCGTGTCGTCGCTGGTCGTGCTGTCGGACGAGCCGATCAGGTTGTTCTTGTCGTGCTGGTCGAAGACGTTGTTCGACACGGTCACGTAGTCGGAACCGTTCTTCACGTCGAGCGCGCCGTCGTGGCACTGCTTGAYCTTGCCGTTCTCGACCGGCGACAGGTCGTCGGTCTGCGGTGCGTCGGTGAAGCTGTTGTGGTCGATCCAGACGTGGGTCGAGCCGTCGACCGTGATGCCGTCGTACTGCGAGTTCCAGTTGCCGGCATCGCCGTCGTTCGGGTCCCACACCGGGCCGACATCGCAGGGGTTGACGATGCGCAGGTTGCGGATGATGACGTTCTGCACGCCGCTGACCTGCAGGTAGGCGTTGACCAGCCCGGCGTCGCTGCCGGCGCCGATGAGGGTGGTGTTGCTCTTCAACGCGAGCCGGGCGCGTGCCTTCTGGTCGGTGGTGTTCGCGAACGCGCCGCCGTTGTCGGCCGCGGCCATGTCGATGCGGCCGACCACCTTGACGATCGTCGCGGCACTGCCGCCGGCCTTCAGCGCGGCCAGCAGTTCGGTGGCGGTCGTGACCTTGTAGACGGCCGAGGCGGTGGCGGTCGAGCCGCCGCTGGTGCCGCCGGCCTGGCTGGCCCAGCCGGTGGTCGGTACCACGTCGCGGCTGTTGTCGCCGGAGGCGGATGCGGGGGCCGGCGCAGGGGCCGGTGCAGGTGCGGGTGCGGGTGCGGGTGCAGGTGCAGGTGCAGGTGCAGGTGCAGGTGCAGGTGCAGGTGCAGGTGC
>NZ_JBFUFP010000634.1:0-3201 GCF_056403375.1 Rhizobacter sp. P2_H2 | reverse complement strand
GCGCCACCGTGCTCGGCCCCGGCAACGGCGACCAGGCCTGCGGCGAGATCGGCGACGGCCGCATGCTCGAGCCGCTGGAGCTGCTGGAGGACGTGGTGTCGTTCTTCGCGCCGAAGCGGCTGGCTGGACAGCGCCTGCTGATCACCGCCGGGCCGACCTTCGAGCCGATCGATCCGGTGCGCGGCATCACCAACCGCTCCAGCGGCAAGATGGGCTTCGCGATCGCCCGTGCGGCACACGAGGCGGGCGCCGAGGTGACGCTGGTGGCCGGCCCGGTGCACCTGCCGACGCCGCGCGGCGTGCGCCGCATCGACGTGCAGACCGCGCAGCAGATGTACGACGCCGTGCTGCCGCAGGCGGCGCAGCACAGCGTGTTCGTCGCGACCGCGGCGGTGGCCGACTGGCGGCCGGCGTCGCTGTCGGACCACAAGATCAAGAAGAACGGCAGCAAGGTCGCGCCTACCTTCGAGCTGACCGAGAACGCCGACATCCTGGCGGCGGTCGCGAAGCTGCCCGGCCGGCCGTTCTGCGTCGGCTTCGCGGCCGAGAGCCACGATCTCGCCCGGCATGCGCGCGAGAAGCTGCAGCGCAAGAACGTGCCGTTGATCGTCGGCAACCTCGGGCCGGCCACCTTCGGGCGTGACGACAACGCGCTCCTGCTGGTCGACGCCCAGGGCGAACGCCAGCTGCCGCATGCCGACAAGCTGACGCTCGCGCGCACGCTGGTGGACGAGATCGCGGCCCGGCTGTCCTCTTCCCCCGCTTCCTCTTCCACTCCCCGACCCGCATGACCCCGATCGACCTGAAGGTGCTCGACCCGCGCATGGCCGGGCAACTGCCCACGTACGCGACCCCCGGCAGCGCCGGCCTCGACTTGCGTGCCTGCCTCGACGCGCCGCTGGTGCTCGAACCCGGCCAGACGCAGCTGATCCCCACCGGCCTGGCGATCCACGTCGCCGATCCGGGGCTGGCGGCGATCATCCTTCCCCGCTCCGGGCTCGGCCACAAGCATGGCATCGTGCTGGGCAACCTGGTGGGCCTGATCGATTCCGACTACCAGGGCCAGCTGATGGTGAGCTGCTGGAACCGCGGCCAGGCGGCGTTCACGATCGCGCCGATGGAGCGCATCGCGCAGCTGGTGATCGTGCCGGTGGTGCAGGCGAGCTTCCGGGTGGTCGACGAGTTCGGCACATCCGACCGCGGCGCGGGCGGATTCGGTTCCACCGGCAAGCACTGACGTCCCACCCCCGAAGCGCTGCGCGCCTCCCCCTCAAGGGGGCGCCGCCAGTGGCCCGGCAGAGCCGGTTCCACGGCGGCCGCTGGATCAGCCGGCCCGTGTGAAGTTCGTCGCTCGTCGTTTACCGACCCGCAACAAACTTGTCGAAATGCTTTGATAGGCTAAGCATCTCGACAAGTCCTGCGAAGGCAGCGTCCCGCCGTGGCCTCTCTTTCCAGATCTCCCGCCAAGCCAGAACCGGCCGCCTCCGTGCCCGACGCCAGCCGCGTCGCGGCCGAGGTCTTGAGCGTGGTGCCCGACGTGATGAACGCCATCCGCATGGGCATGCGCGGCAGCCTGGACGCCGGGCTGTCGGTGCCGCAGTTCCGCTGCCTGGGCTTCATCGGCCGCCATGCCGGCTGYTCGATCAGCGACGTCGCCGGCTTCCTCGGCGTGACGCTCGCCACCGCGTCGGCGATGGTCGACCGGCTGGTGCGCGGCGGCTACGTCTCGCCGAGCACCGCCGCGGCCGACCGCCGCCGCACCGAGCTGCGGCTGAGCGCCGAAGGCAAGGCGCTGCTCGACGACATCCGCCGCGGCGCGCGGGCCGACCTCGCGAACACGCTGTCCGGCGCGACGCCGGCGGAACTGGCGCTCGTGATGCAGGGTCTGGCGATCCTCAAGGCGAGGTTCGTCCATGACTGACACCGCCATGCCCGCGCCAGGGTCCGCGCCAACTTCGGCCCAGATCGCCGAGCGCATCGCCGAGGGTCGCCGCCGCTTCCGCCGCCTGTTCGGCGCCGTGATGCTGCCGATGTTCCTGGCCGCCGTCGACCAGACGCTGCTGGCCACCGCGACGCCCGTCATCAGCCGCGAGTTCGGGGGCTTGCGCGACACCTCCTGGCTGGCCGTCTCGTACCTGCTGGCCTCGGTGATCGTGGTGCCGCTGTACGGCCAGCTGGGCGACCAGTTCGGGCGGCGCAAGCTGCTGTCGCTGGCCACCGCGCTGTTCGCGCTCGGCTCGCTGGGCTGCGGCCTGGCCACCGGCCTGTGGTGGCTGGTGGCCGCGCGCACGCTGCAGGGGCTGGGCGGCGGCGGCCTGATGACGCTGTCGCAGGCGCTGATCGGCGAGGTCGTCTCGCCGCAGCGGCGGGCGCGCAGCCAGGGTTATTTCGCAATCGTCTTCACGCTGGCCAGCGTCGGCGGCCCGGTGATCGGCGGGCTGGTGGTCCACCACGCCAGCTGGCGCTGGCTGTTCCTGGTCAACCTGCCGCTGTGCGCGCTGGCGCTGTGGCGGCTGCATGCCTTGCGGGCCGACGACGTGCCGCACCCCCGCAGCGGGCCGCCGGACGTGCAGGGCATGCTGCTGTTCGCGGTGGCGATGGCGCTCAGCCTGTTCTGGCTGTCGTCGGCCGGGCACCGCTTCGACTGGGTGTCGGCGACCAGCGGCGCGCTGCTGGTGGCGACCGTCGCGCTGTGGGCCGTGCTGCTGCGCGTCGAGCGGCTGGCGGCGCGGCCGTTCCTGCCGGTCGACCTGCTGCGGCTGCCGCCGGTGCGCTATGCGGCGCTCACGGTGGTCGGCTTCGCGTCGGCGATGTTCGCGATGGTGTTCTACCTGCCGATCTACCTGCAGCTGTCGCTGCATTCCGATGCCGCCGAGGCCGGCCTGCTGCTGTTGCCGCTGACGGCCGGCATCGTCGGCGGTGCCACCTTCACGTCGCGGCTGATCATCTGGACCGGCCGCCCGACGGCGCTGCCGGTGGGCGGGCTGCTGCTGGCCGGCTGCAGCCTGCTCGGCATGGCCTTGCTGCCACCCGACAAGCGCACACTGGTCGCCCTCGGATTCACCACCGGGCTCGGCCTGGGCAGCGTGATGTCGGTGATGCAGATCGTGACGCAGACCGCCTCCGGCCCGGCGCGCCTGGGTGCCGCCGCGGCCACGATGTCGCTGGCACGCACGCTCGGTTCCTCGATCGGCGCGAGCG
>NZ_JBFUFP010000633.1:0-3217 GCF_056403375.1 Rhizobacter sp. P2_H2 | reverse complement strand
ACCGACCTGAGCTTCCTGAAGAACCCCGGCGTCATCGGCGCGCTGCTGCTGGCCCTCGCGGCCGCGGCGGTCTACCTGCTGCCCAGCGGCTGGATCGCGTCGAACCTGCCGCGCGTCTCCGAGGGCGCATCGGTACCGGCAACGCCGGCGCCGGCTGCTGCCGATGCCGGTGCGTCGGAGCCGTCGGCCCTGATGCCGCCGGTGTTGCCGCCGAACACGGTCGTCGAGACCGTCACCTTGCCCGCGGCTTCCGCACCTGCCATCGTGCCGGCCGTACCGTCGGTCGCGCCTTCCGCGATGGCGGCCCCGGCCCCGGCGTCGGCCCCGCCGGCCGCGGCGCCCCGTGCCACCTCCGGCGCGCTGCTGCTGAAGGCCACCGCCGAATCCTGGATCGAGGTGATCGACGGCCGCGGCACCGTGCTGGTGTCGCGTTCGCTGCAGCCCGGGGAATCCTTGGGCCTGGACGGGGCTTCCCCGCTTCACGTCAGAATCGGGAACGTTTCGGCCACCACGGTTACTTACCGGGGCCGCGCGGTGACCATGTCCCCCACGCGCGACAACATCGCCAAGTTCGATCTCGAGTAAGCCATGACCGCCATCTCTTCCCCGTCGGCCTCCCCCTCGGCCGCCCCGTCAGCCCTGCTGCTGGACGAGGAGTTCATCGAACCGGCCCGGCCGGTGCAGCGCACCACCGTCCAGGCGCAGGTGCGCTGGGGCGCACGTACCGTGACGATCGGCGGCGGCGCACCGGTGCGGGTGCAGTCGATGACCAACACCGACACGGTGCAGGTGATCGAGACGGCGATCCAGGTGAAGGAACTGGCGGTCGCCGGCTCCGAGATGGTGCGCATCACCGTCAACACGCCCGAGGCGGCCGCGGCGGTGCCGCACATCCGCGACCAGCTCGACCGCATGGGCATCGACGTGCCGCTGATCGGCGATTTCCACTACAACGGCCACAAGCTGCTCACCGAGCACCCGGCCTGCGCCGAGGCGCTGTCGAAGTACCGCATCAACCCCGGCAACGTCGGCAAGGGCGACAAGCGCGACAAGCAGTTCGCCCAGATGATCGAAGCCGCCGCGCGCCACGACAAGGTGGTGCGCATCGGCGTCAACTGGGGCAGCCTCGACCAGGAACTGCTCGCACAGATGATGGACGAGAACGGCCGCCGCGCCGAGCCGTTCGAGCCGCAGCAGATCATGTACCGCGCGATCATCACGTCGGCGATCGAATCGGCGAAGCGCGCCGAGGAGATCGGCCTGCGGCGCGAGCAGATCGTGCTGTCGTGCAAGATGTCCGGCGTGCAGGATCTCGTCAGCGTCTACCAGGCGCTCGCGAAGCGCTGCGACTACCCGCTGCACCTGGGGCTCACCGAGGCCGGCATGGGCACCAAGGGCACGGTGGCCTCGTCCACCGCGCTCGCGCTGCTGCTGCAGCAGGGCATCGGCGACACGATCCGCGTCTCGCTGACGCCGCAGCCCGGCGAGGCGCGCACGCAAGAGGTCGTGGTGGCGCTGGAGGTTCTGCAGTCGCTCGGCCTGCGCGCGTTCAACCCGAGCGTCACCGCCTGCCCCGGCTGTGGCCGCACGACCAGCACCACCTTCCAGGAACTGGCCAAGCAGATCGACGACTACCTGCGCGAGCAGATGCCGGTGTGGCGCGCCCGCTATCCGGGTGTCGAGTCGATGAAGGTCGCCGTGATGGGCTGCATCGTCAACGGCCCGGGCGAGAGCAAGCATGCCGACATCGGCATCAGCCTGCCGGGCAACGGCGAGGCGCCGGCCGCGCCGGTCTTCATCGACGGCGAGAAGGCGCTGACGCTGCGCGGCGAGCGCATCGCGCAGGAGTTCCAGACACTGGTCGAGGACTACATCGAGAAGCGCTTCGGCTCGGCCACCGCCCAGCATTCGACCGTGGCGGCCTGACGCGTTTCCCACGCGTTGCCGGTCGCCGCACCCGCATTGCCGCAGCCGCCTTCGGGGCGGCTTCCCGTCCATTGATCCAAGGTTTCCATGGCTGACACCAAGCAAGCCGCCCTCCAGGCCGTGAAGGGCATGAACGACATCCTGCCGGCCAGCGTGCCGCGCACCGAGAAACTGCCCGATGCCGGGCTGTGGCTGTGGTTCGAGACGACGGTGCGTTCGGTGCTGGCGCGCTACGGCTACCAGTACCTGCTGACCCCGATCGTCGAGCCGACCGCGCTGTTCGTGCGGGGCCTGGGCGAGGTCACCGACATCGTCGAGAAGGAGATGTATTCCTTCACCGATGCGATGAACGGCGACCGCCTGACGCTGCGCCCGGAAGCCACCGCGGGCATCGTGCGCGCGATGGTCGAGCACAACGCGTTGTACAACGGCCCGCTGCGCGTCTGGACGCTGGGCCCGATGTTCCGCCACGAGAAGCCGCAGAAGGGCCGCTACCGCCAGTTCCACCAGCTGGACGTCGAGGCGCTCGGTTTCGCGGGCCCCGACGTCGACGCCGAACTGATCCTGATGACGCGCCTGCTGTGGCGCGAACTCGGCCTGGTCGAGGGCGAGCACGTGCGGCTCGAGCTGAACAGCCTCGGCCAGCCCGACGAGCGGCGCGCGCACCGCGAGGCGCTGGTCGCGTACTTCGAGCAGCATGCCGCCGCGCTCGACGAAGACTCGAAGCGCCGCCTGCTCAGCAACCCGCTGCGCATCCTCGACAGCAAGAACCCGGCGATGCAATCGCTGATCGAGGCGGCGCCGAAGCTGATGGACTTCCTCGGCGAGGCCTCGCTCGCGCACTTCGACACCGTGCGCGCGATCCTCGACGCCGCCGGGCTGCCGTACCGCGTCAACCCGCGCCTGGTGCGCGGCATGGACTACTACAACCTCACCGTCTTCGAGTGGGTCACCGACCAGTTGGGCTCGCAGGGCACGGTGTGCGGCGGCGGCCGCTACGACGGCCTGATCGAGCAGCTGGGCGGCAAGCCGGCGCCGGCGGTGGGCTTCGGCCTCGGCATCGAGCGGCTGCTGCTGCTGATCCAGGCGCTGGAGCTGCCGGTGCCGAGCGCCGCGCCGCGCGCCTACGCGGTGCTGATGTCGCCGGCGGTGCTGCCGCAGGCCATGGTGACGCTGCAGGCGCTGCGCGCGGCCGGCGTGTCGGTGCAGATGCACGCCGGCGGTGGCGGCATGAAGGCGCAGTTCAAGAAGGCCGACGCGAGCGGCGCCGCCTGGGCGCTGATCTTCGGCG
>NZ_JBFUFP010000632.1:0-3223 GCF_056403375.1 Rhizobacter sp. P2_H2 | reverse complement strand
GGGCAGGCGATCGCGGGGATGATGCCGCGGTAGTTCGGGATCGTGCGCATGGGTCTTGTCTCCTGTGTGTATGTCGAACAATCGTGTTGAACAATCGCCGTGGATCTTGCGCGCCGCGGCCGCCGTTGACCAATGCCGCTTGAGTCTTCTTCCATGCCTTGTGAGCACCGCCCATGAACCTGATCTGGCTCGACGATTTCCTGACCCTGGCGGCCAGCGGCAGCTTCTCGCGTGCCGCGCAGGAGCGGCACATGACGCAGCCGGCCTTCAGCCGCCGCGTGCGGGCGCTGGAAGACTGGCTGGGCGTGGTGCTGTTCGACCGGAGCACCCAGCCCGCCACGCTGACGGAGGCCGGGGAGTGGTTTCGCGCGGTGGCGCAGGAGCTGCTCACGCGCGTTGCGGGCATCCCCGACCAGGCGCGCGCAGTGGCCGATGCGAGTTCGGCCACGCTGCGCATCGCGTCCACCCATGCGCTGTCGTTCAGCTTCCTGCCGGGCTGGCTGCGCGGGCTGGAGTCGCGGCTGGTGCAAGGACCAGGGCAAGGGCCGGGCCCGGTGCAGCTGATCTCCGACGTGATGCAGCAATGCGAGGCGCTGATGCAGCAGGGCCGCGTGCAGTTCCTGCTGTGCCATGGCCATGAGCAGGTGCCGAGCCGGCTGGACCCGGCATCGCACCTGTGGGCCGTGGTCGGCCACGACGCGCTGTTGCCGGTGTCGGCGCCCGACGCCTCGAGCCGGCCGCGTCACTGGCTGGACGACGGCGGCGGCAAGCCGGTGCCGCTGCTCGAGTACAGCGCCGAGTCCGGCATCGGCCGCCTGGTGCGTGCCTTGCGGGGCAGTGCGCTGGCCGAGGCGCACACGCAATCCGCGCTGACGGCGCACCTGGCCAGCGTGCTCAAGACGATGGCGCTGGACGGCCGCGGCGTGGCCTGGCTGCCGCGCAGCCTGATCGCCGACGACCTGGCCGCCGGCCGCCTGGTCGCCGCGGGCGGCGCACAGTGGGTGATCGAGGTCGAGATCCGGCTGTTCCGGCCGCGCTCGCCCTTGCCGCGGGCGGCCGAACGCTTCTGGGCGACGGTCGAGGAGGTGCGCCCGGCTTCTTGAGGGCTAGCCGCTGAACAACTTCACACACCCTTCCGATTGGAAGAGTGGAAGCGCTTCCCAATATTTGTCTCCCTCGATGGGTGGACCGACCTGGTCATCGGCGATCCGCCGGCGCATCCCTTTTCCGGCGCGGTGAGGGGCCGTACCAGCCCGATGAAATGGTCAGGCCGCCTGGTCATCCATGAGCTCCAGAAGATCAATCGCGCTCCGGGCTCGCGCATCATTTCCCGTCGCCAGTCCCACGAGGTGGGGGCGCAGGGAATGAATGAACGTCTTCAGTGCTTCTTGCACCGAGACTCCAAGGTATGTTTCGTACCCTTGCTCCGGAGTGAATGTGCCGCCGAGGTCGATGAGCGATTCCATGACGGCGCGTTGCGCCCATGCTCGCCCACTGACAAGAATCTGCTCCAGCGCGGGAAGGGCACCCAGTACGACCGGGTAGAAGGTGCCTGCGTGGTTGTTGCCCATTGCCCAGAGGAACGCATCGCAGGCGTCAACTGCGGCCTGTTCATCGTTCGCTTCTCGAAGCGCAAGAAGGGCCCTCTCCACGCTGCCTGAGTCGTTTGAGTCTGGCTGCGGAAATTGGTCGATCCGGGTCGCGAGGCGAGACGAGGCGAACTCGAGGACGCGCCGAACCACGCGCGGGTCTTCGAGCAGCGTCTTGTAGTGCCCCAGGCCCTCGAGGAGGAGCCATTGAGCGCCAGGCCAGCTGGCCGCGGCGGCCTGCGCACCTTCGTGGGGGACGACCTTGTCATCGGACCCGTGAATGAACAGGGCCGGCTGGGGCATCGACGCAGCCTGTCGGCGCATGTCGATCCGGTCGGGATGGACGCCGATCACCTCCTGCAGCCGGTTCAGCAGGTGCGTCACGGTGGCCCCCTCCAATTTCGCTTGCCGTGCCATTGCGCGCACATACMCGCCATAGTGGGTCGGCGTCGCCAGGAGAGCCACACGGCCCACCTGCAGGCCTTCGTCCAGGGCCTGCACGATGCAGGCCCCGCCGATCGAGTGCCCGACCGCCAGCGCCAGCGGCCCGGCGACACCCTCGACCGCTCGCAACACACGCGCCGCCAGCGGGATGGACAGGCGCTCTCCGCCGGAGGTCCCGTGGCCGGGGAGGTGGGGGGYCCACACGGTGAATCCCGACGCCACGAGGGCGTCGCCGATTGTCTCCATGTCGGACGTCCTTCCCTGCCAGCCGTGGACGAGCAATGCGTGGGGGCCGCGGCCGCGCTTTCTCACATGCACCATCACCTGTGCGCCGTCAGGCCACGCTCCGGGGGTGTCGACGAGCAAGGAAATGACCTCGGCATCCACTGTCCGCGCGTCCTCGGGTGGCCGCTTGATGCGCAGCAGCGCGTCGATGAAGGCTTCGACATCGGCGCCGGGGGCGACGGACGTGTCTTGATGCGATGGTATGGAGGGCTTTCGATGTGTACAGGTCTGTTCCTTTAACTATAGGTACAGACCTGTACCATTGTCAACGGAGACCGCCATGACGACCTCGAACATTCCTGTCCAGGAAATCCGTTCCCGCCGAGGCGCGCCCGCGAAGGGCGAGCCCACCGCCCGGGAGCGCATCCTCGCCATCGCGCTCGATGCCTTCTACCGGGAAGGCATTCTTGCGACGGGCGTGGACACCATCGCCGAGCGGGCAGGGGTGTCCAAGACGAGTCTCTACCGCAACTTCGCCTCCAAGGATGAGCTGATCGAGGCGGTGCTGCGGGAGCAGGACCGCTTGTTCTTTGCCTGGTGGGACGAGATGGCGGGGCGACACCCCGACGACCCGCGCGCGCAGCTGCGGGGCTTGCTCGATGCGTTCGGGAAGCTGAGTTCGTCTCCCAGGTTCCGGGGTTGCCCGTTCATCAATGCCGCCACCGAGTTCCGGGGCCTCGATCACGTCGGCAAGACGCTTTCTGCCCAGAACAAGATCGAGGTGGTGCGACGACTGGCCGACATGTGCCGATTGCTGGGCGTCGCCGATCCCGCGCGGGCCGCTCGCCAACTGCTGCTGCTCATCGATGGCGTCCTGGCGGACGGGCAGTTCGGCCCCGAACTGCACTTCAGGGAAGGACTCGCCGATGCGGCGTTTGCCTGCATCGGACTGGGCGCCTAGGACC
>NZ_JBFUFP010000631.1:0-3224 GCF_056403375.1 Rhizobacter sp. P2_H2 | reverse complement strand
CTGCAGGCCTTGCTGAAGAGCACCTGAAACGCCTCCCGCACAAAAGGAAAGGGCCCCGAGGGGCCCTTCGTGCTTTCCGTCCGGCGCTCACGCCGCTTCGRTCAGCGCCTTGCGCATCTTCTTCATCGCGGCGACCTCGATCTGCCGGATGCGCTCGGCGCTGACGCCATACTCGCCGGCCAGGTCGTGCAGCGTCATGCCGCCCGAGCTGTCGTCGTTCACCTTCAGCCAGCGCTCCTCGACGATGCGGCGGCTGCGTGCGTCGAGCGCGTCGAGCGCCTGCGCGATGCCGTCGCCGGCCAGCCAGTCGCGGCGCTGCGCCTCGATCACGCGGGTCGGCTCGCTGCTGTCGTCGGCCAGGTAGGCGATCGGCGCGTAGCTTTCCTCGCTGTCGTCGCCTTGCGGTTCGAGGGCGATGTCGCCGCCGGACAGGCGGGTCTCCATCTCGAGCACTTCCTCGCGCTTGACGTTCAGTTGCTGCGCGACGCGGTCGATCTCGGCCTGCGTCAGCGTGGCACGGTGCGTCGAGCCGTCGGCGGCGTCTTCCTTCATGCTCTGCTTCATCGAGCGCAGGTTGAAGAACAGCTTGCGCTGGGCCTTGGTCGTCGCGACCTTCACCATGCGCCAGTTCTTCAGGATGTACTCGTGGATCTCCGCCTTGATCCAGTGCATCGCGTAGCTGACCAGGCGCACGCCCTGGTCCGGGTCGAAGCGCTTGACGGCCTTCATCAGGCCGACGTTGCCTTCCTGGATCAGGTCGCCGTGCGGCAGGCCGTAGCCGAGGTACTGGCGCGAAATCGACGCCACCAGGCGCAGGTGCGACAGCACCAGCTTCCCGGCGGCTTCGACATCGCCGTGCTCGCGCAGCCGGCGCGCGAACGACACTTCTTCTTCGTGCGTCAGCAGCGGGATGCGATTGATCGCCGACATGTACGCATCGAGGTTGCCCAGCGAGGGCACCATCGCGAACGGGTCGCGCAGTGTCAGGGCGGTATCGGGGGACAGGGTCTTCGTGAGGCTCATGGAAGCATCAGACATGCTGAAATTCCTTTCGTTCCCTTGATATTAGCACTCGACTTCGGAGAGTGCTGATGGCGCCGGACGGTCCATCCGTCAGAGGGGCAATGTGAGCAAATACTTGCAACAAAACGTCGGCAAATCTTGTGCCTATCCCCACTGACTGCAAGGCTTTGCGACTATCCTGCCGAATTCCAACCACTGGTGCCATCCGGTACCTCCGAGGAGAACGTCACGATGAAGACCCGTCGTCTGCTGAAGAGTTTCGTGGTATCCGCCGCAACGGTGTGTTGCTGGACGGTACATGCCGCGTCGATCGCACCGGCCGCCGCCGAGAACGGCATGGTCGTCACCGCGCAGCATTACGCGACGCAGGTGGGCGTGGACGTGCTGAAGAAGGGCGGCAACGCGGTGGATGCGGCGGTCGCGGTCGGCTATGCGCTGGCGGTGGTCTACCCGGCGGCCGGCAACCTGGGCGGCGGCGGCTTCATGACGATCCAGCTGGCCGACGGCCGCAAGACCTTCCTCGACTTCCGCGAGAAGGCGCCGCTCGCCGCGACGCCGAACATGTACCTCGACGCGAGCGGCAACGTGATCAAGGGCCTGAGCACCACCGGCCACCTGGCGGTCGGCGTGCCTGGCACGGTGTCCGGCCTGGAGCTGGCGCGGGCGAAGTACGGCACAATGAAGCGGGCGCAGCTGATCGCACCGGCGATCGGCTTCGCCGAGAAGGGCTTCGTGCTGGACCAGGGCGATGTCGACATGCTGCTGACCTCCACCGAAGACTTCCGCAAGGACCCGGCCTCCGGGGCGATCTTCCTGAACAAGGGCCAGCCGTTCCAGCCCGGCCAGCGCCTGGTGCAGAAGGACCTCGCGAAGACGCTGCGGCTGATTTCGCGGAAGGGCGAGGCCGGCTTCTACAAGGGCTCGGTGGGTGCCGCCATCGTCGCCTCCAGCCAGGCCGGCAAGGGCATCCTCACGCAGGCCGACCTTGACCAGTACAAGACCCGCGAACTCGCGCCGGTCGAGTGCGACTACCGCGGCTATCGCATCGTCTCGGCTCCGCCGCCGAGCTCGGGCGGGGTCGTGATCTGCGAGATCCTGAACGTGCTCGAAGGCTACCCGCTGAAGGACCTGGGCTACCGCTCGGCGCAGTCGGTGCACTACCAGATCGAGGCGATGCGCCATGCCTACGTCGACCGCAACAGCTACCTGGGTGACCCGGACTTCGTCAAGAACCCGCTCGACCGGCTGCTCGACAAGGGCTATGCCGAGAAGATCCGCGGCGTGATCGATCCGGCCAAGGCCGGCGTGTCGAAGGACATCAAGCCCGGCGTCGAGCCGCACGAGGGCAGCAACACGACGCACTACTCGATCGTCGACAAGGAGGGCAATGCGGTGGCCGTGACCTACACGCTGAACGACTGGTTCGGCGCCAAGGTCACCGCGGCGAAGACCGGCGTGATCCTGAACGACGAGATGGACGACTTCACCGCGAAGATCGGCGTGCCGAACATGTACGGCCTGGTGCAGGGCGAGGCGAACGCGATCGCCCCGGGCAAGCGGCCGCTGAGCTCGATGAGCCCGACCATCATGTCGCGCGACGGCAAGCCGGTGATGGTGACCGGCACGCCCGGCGGCAGCCGCATCATCACGGTGGTGGTGCACACGATCCTGAACGTCGTCGACTACGGGATGAACGTGCAGGAAGCGGTCGATGCGCCGCGCTTCCACCAGCAGTGGCTGCCGGAGGCGACCAACGTCGAGGTCAATGCGCTGAGCCCCGACACGCGCAAGATCCTGACCGACATGGGGCACAAGCTCGGCAACCCGCAGCCGGCTAACCATGTGGCGGCAATCCTGGTGGGGGCGCCGTCGCTGGGTGGCAAGCCGATCGGCAAGAACCGGTTCTATGGTGCCAACGATCCCCGTCGCAACACGGGCCTGGCGCAAGGGTTCTAGTTATCCAAAGCGGGTTTCCACGTCGTCGAGCACCGCATCGACGACGCCGAGCAACTGGCTCACGCTGACCGGCTTGGTCAGGTACTGCCGGGCGCCGGCCGCCATCGCGGTCTCGATCTGGCTGCCCAGCGCATCGGCCGACACCACCACCACCGGGATGCCCGCGGTGCCCGGGTCGGCCTTCAGGTGGCGCAGCAGCTCCATGCCGTCGATGTCGGGCAGGTGCATGTCGAGCAGGATCAGGT
>NZ_JBFUFP010000630.1:0-3224 GCF_056403375.1 Rhizobacter sp. P2_H2 | reverse complement strand
CAGCAGCAGGATGTTGTCGGGCGCGATGTCGCGGTGGAACACGTCTTCGTCGTGCAGCACCTGCAGCGCGCCCAGCAGCGGATCGATCACGCCGCGGATCCACGCATCGCTCGGCACGCCGGCCAGCGCCTTGCGCTCTTCCTTCAGCGTGCGGCCGGCGTAGTACGGCATCACCATGTAGGCGGTGCCGTTGGCCTCCCAGAAGCGGTAGACCTTGACCAGCGACGGGTGGTCGAAGCGCGCGAGCAGCTTGGCCTCGTTGACGAACGAGCGCAGCCCGATGCCGAAGGTCTCGAGGTGCGCCTGCGAGCGCAGCGAGACCAGCTCGCCGTCGCCGCGCGCGGCCATCGCGGCGGGCATGTACTCCTTGATCGCGACCTGGCGCTCCAGCGCATGGTCCATCGCGAGGTAGACGATGCCGAAGCCGCCGACGCCGAGCACGCGCAGGATCTCGAACTCGCCGAGCCGGGTGCCAGGACGCAGCGCGTCCCCGTCGTCCTGAAGTCCCGCGCTGCCGGTCGGTGTGCTCATCGGGGCAGTGTACCGGGCGTCATGACACCTCCGACCCGGCCCTTACACTCGGCCGATCCCCTTCCCTTCCTCACCGAGCCGACCATGCCCGCCGACAAGATCACCGCCACCATTTCCACCCGCGCCAACGTCTACTTCGACGGCAAGTGCGTCTCGCACGGCATCGAGTTGCCGGACGGCAGCAAGAAGAGCGTCGGCGTGATCCTGCCGTCCACGCTGCGCTTCACGACCGGCGCGCCGGAGGTGATGGACGTCGTCGAAGGCGGCTGCCGCATCCGCCTGAATGGCAGCGAGGCCTGGCAGTCGTACGGCGCCGGCGAGTCGTTCTCGGTGCCGGGCCAGTCGGCGTTCGACATCGAGGTGACGCAGACGATGCATTACGTCTGCCACTTCGGCTGACACGGCGCGGCCGAGTTCAGTCGCCCCCACCGCAGCCACCGCCCCCGTCGCCACCGCCGTCCCCGCCCCCATCGCCGCCGCTGCCCGAGCCATCGCTCGAATCGCTGCCCGATCCGCACGAGCCGCCGCAGCCGCCGATGTCGCTCGCGCAATGCGTGTTGCCGCGGTCGGCGCCGAGCAGGCTGCAGTCGGGCACGTAGTGGTAGCCGCCGGGGATCGCGAGCGCCGCGTCCAGCGCGAACAGCACCGGCAGCCGGCTCGGGCGCTGCGGATCGATGCCCTCCTCCTTGCAGCTCCAGAGCCACGCGCGCCGCAACCCCGCCTTGCGGTCGCCGTCCGCGCTGCCCGGCCCGAGCGCCTGCGCCGGCGTGTGGTGCAGCATGCGGCCGAAGGCGCGCCGGCAGAACGCGTCGTAGCTTCGGGTGTGCAGGATGAACTCGTGCCACAGCGCATCGACCACGCGCGACGGCATCGCGACGAAGCCGCCGCGCGAGCGCGCACAGGCGACGAAGAACTGGCGCAGCCCGCGCTCCACCTCGCCCAGCGCCTTGTCGTCCAGCGCCGGGTAGAGGCGGCGCAGCTTGCCGCGCAGGAAGGCCGGAAAGGCCTCTGCGCGGATCACGCGCAGGCCCGAGCGCTCGCGCCAGGCCACCCAGGCCCGCCTCGCCAGCCACACGCCCAGCGTGCCGGCCACGAGCACGAACAACAGGCGGGTCACGGATGTCGATGTCATCGGCTTGGAGTATGCCGGCGCGTCACGCTGCGTCGCGACGTGAAACCAATGCAAAATCCGTCAGATGGGACGATCGGGACATGGGGGGAAACGCTGGGCCTGCGCGCTGTTCGCCGCGGCCGGCCTGTTGACGGCGGGTGCCGCAGGCGCGGCCGACGCGCCGCCCGAGGGCAGGCCGCTGCTGACCATCGCCGGCAGCATCCAGCAGCGCAACGGGCCTGACGGCCTGTCGTTCGACCTGGCGGCGCTGCAGAAGCTGCCGCAGCAGAGCTTCTCGACGCGCACCCCGTGGTATTCGAAGCCGCGCAAGTTCACCGGCGTGCGGCTGCGCGATCTGCTGGCCGCTGCCGGTGCGCAGGGCCAGGTGGTGCGGGCGGTCGCGCTGAACGACTACAAGGTCGACATCCCGATCGAGGATGCCGCCGCCAGCGCCGTGATGGTGGCCTGGCTGCTCGACGACAAGCCGATGCCGGTGCGCGACAAGGGGCCGCTGGTCATCATCTATCCGTTCGACGACCAGCCCGAGCTGCGCACCGCGGTGCACTACGGCCGCGCGGTCTGGCAGCTGCGGCTGCTCGAGATCCGATGACCGGGGCCGCCGTTCCAGACCCCTTGCCGGTGACCGCGCCCCGCCGCGCCTGGCTCGCGATGCTGGCCACCACGCTGGTGCTCGCGCTGCTGGCCGCCGTGTACGTGCAATGGCGCCAGTACGACCTGCTCGACAGCAGCGTGCACTACCAGAACGACGCGCTCGGCTGGAGCTTCTTCCAGCTGGAGACCGAGCACCTGCGGCTGCGCAACCAGATGCACATCGCGCTGGCCGACCTGTCGCTCGAGCAATCGCGCGCCGCGGCATCGGAGGCCTTGCAGAACCGCTACGACATCTTCGTGAGCCGCATCGGCCTGGTCGACCATGAACGCGCGGCGCGCATCATGCCGGACCACGGCATCTACACGCAGGCGATGCTGCAGGTGCGCGCCTTCGTCGCCGAGGCCGACCGCTACCTCGGCGAGAAGCCGGTGGCCGCGCTCGACGCGGCCGCGCTGCGCCAGCTGCTGGTGCGGCTGGACGGGCTGAGCGTGCCGCTGCACGACCTGTCGCTCGGCGCCTCGCACCTGCTCTATGAACGTGTCTCGCAGCGCAACGCCGCGGTGCGCACGCAATCGCAGCTCAGCCTCGGGCTGACGCTGTTCCAGTGCGTGCTGCTGATCGCCTTCGCGCTGGTCGTGCTGCGGCAGTTCCGCGGGCTGTCCGAGCGCGGCACCCGCCTGCAGGCGCTGGCCGACAACCTGGCGGTGGCGCGCACCGAGGCCGAATCGGCCAGCCGTGCGAAGAGCGTGTTCCTCGCCAACATGAGCCACGAGATCCGCACGCCGTTCCACGGCATGCTGGGGATGATGTCGCTGCTGCAGGACACGCCGCTGTCGGGCCAGCAGGCCGGCTTCCTGAGCACCGCGAAGGATTCGGCGAACCACCTGCTCGCGATCCTGAACGACATCCTCGACATCTCGAAGCTCGAGTCCGGCAACCTGCAGGTGGTGCCGCAGCCGCTGGACCTGG
>NZ_JBFUFP010000629.1:0-3229 GCF_056403375.1 Rhizobacter sp. P2_H2 | reverse complement strand
CATCAGATCAGGCAAGGGCAGGTCGTTGACGGCGTTCACGGCAGCCCCGTCACTTCATCGACGCCAGCCGCTCCTTGGCAGCCTCGGCCGCCTCGGACTTCGGGTAGGTCTTCAGCAGGTCGTCGAGCGTGCGCTTCGCGCCCTTCGCGTCCTTCAGCTCGAGCTGGCAGTTCGCGATCGACAGCAGCGCCTCGGGCGCGCGCGGACTGGCCGGCGCCACCTTCAGCAACTCGCGGAACGACGCGGTGGCTTCGCGGTATTCACGCTTGCCGTACTGCGCATTGCCGAGCCAGAACAGCGCCACGTCGTTGTAGCCGCTGGCCGGGTAGCGCTGGCGGAACGCGACGAAAGCCGACGCGGCGCCCGGGAAATCGCCCTTGCGCATCACCGCCATCGCATCGTCGAACTGCTTCTTCTCCTCCGGATCGACGAGGAATTCCTTGTCGTCCATCGTGACCTTCTGCGGTTCGAGCTTGCGGATGCGGTCGTCCACGCCCTGGGCGATGTCCTTCTGGCGGCGCTGCAGCTCGGCCACGTCGCGCGTGAGCTGCTCGTTCTGGCCGACCAGCTTGGCGGCATCGCCGCGCATCAGCTCGATCTGCGTGTTCAGGTCGAGCAGGCTGCGCTTGAGCTTGCCGATTTCTTCGAGCAGCTGCGCGTTCATCTCGGCCTGGCGCTGCGCCTGCTGCTTGTTGCTCTCCTCGAGCTTGCCGCGCAGCTCGAGGATGGCCTTGCGCGCCTCGTCGTCGTCGAACAGACCGGCGTGCGCGGCCGGCGCCGCCACCAGGGCCAGAGCCGCCAGCAGCGGCGCCCACCAGGCGCCGCCGGTGCGTCCGCGAAGAATCGATTGCATGCCAGGCCTCCGGCTTACTTGGCGTTGAACTCGGCGCGGCGGTTCTTCGCCCAGGCGGCTTCATCGCTGCCCTGCACTGCCGGACGCTCCTTGCCGAAGCTGACGGCCTCGACCTGCGACTGCGGCACGCCCAGCAGTTCCAGCGACTTCACGACCGCCTCGGCACGCTTCTGGCCCAGCGCCAGGTTGTACTCGCGGCCGCCGCGCTCGTCGGTGTGGCCTTCGATCGAGACCTTCTTCGCCTTGTTGGCCGACAGGCTCTTGGCCTGCGCTTCGATCGTCGGGCGGAACTCATCCTTCACCACGTAGCTGTCGTAGTCGAAGTAGATGACGCTGCTGATCGCAGCCGGGGCGTTCTTCGTCAGGTCGACGCTCGCGACCTGCGACTGCGACGTGCCGGCGTTGTTCGCGCCGCTGTTGGCCGAGGTGCCGCCGGTCGAGCGGTTTTCCACCGGGGCCGGCTTGTCGTCGAGCTTGACGCCGGAAGCGCAGCCTGCCAGGACGGCCGAGGTCAGGGCAGCGAGAAGGGTGAGACGAGTTGCTTTCATTGGAGACTCCTGGTCATGTTGTCGTCGAGAAAAGATGCGCCGGCCGCTTCGTCAGCGGCCGTACGGGCCCCACATGGGCTCGCGGACATCGGCGGCTGTCGACACCAGCTTCGCCTTGATCTTGCCGTCCAGCGTCGTGGTCATCAGCACGTCGCGCCCTTGCGCGCGCGATGCGTAGATGATCAACCGGCCGTTCGGCGCAAAACTCGGGCTCTCGTCGTCGCTGGTGTCGCTCAAGGCCAGCGGCGTCGCGCCCGGGTTGGTCAGGTCCATCAGGTACAGCCGGAAGGCGTTGCCCTGGCGGGAAATGTAGGCGAGGTTGCGCCCGTCGGGACTGAGCGACGGGCTGATGTTGTAGCTGCCCGAAAAGGTGACGCGCTCGACCGCCCCGCCGGCCAGCGCCGTGCGGTACACCTGCGGGCCGCCCCCGCGGTCGCTGACGAAGTACAGCGTGCGGCCGTCGGGCGTGAACACCGGCTCGGTGTCGATCGCCTGGCTGGTGGTGATGCGCTTCGGTTCGCCGCCGTTGCGGCCCATCAGGTAGAGCTGCGAGATGCCGTCGCGGCTCAGCGTGACGGCCAGCGACTGCGAATCGGGCGACCAGGCCGGTGCGCTGTTCGAGCCGCGGAAGTTGGCGATCACGCGGCGCTCGCCGGTGGCGACGCTCTGCACGTAGACGATGGCCTTCTGCTTCTCGAACGACACGTAGGCCAGTTCCTGGCCGTTCGGCGCCCAGGCCGGCGAGATGATCGGCTCGGGGCTGTTCAGCGCGACCTGCCCGCCTTCGCCGTCGGCGTCGGCGATGCGCAGCGCGTAGCGGCTGCCGGTGCGGGTGACGTAAGCGATGCGCGTCGAGAACACGCCCTTGTCACCGGTCAGCTTCTCGTAGACGTAGTCGGCGATGCGGTGCGCGGCCAGCCGCAGGTCGGCCGGCTGCACGGCATTGCTCTGGCCGCCGAGCTCCTGGCCCTTGACGATGTCCCAGAGCTTGAAGCGCACGTCGAAGCGGCCGTCGGCCAGCCGCGTGACCGAGCCGGCCACCAGCGCGTCGGCGCCGCGGGAGCGCCATTCGCCCATCGCCGGCTGCGCGTTCTCGTCGATCGCGACGCTGGTGTCGACGCCGCGGAACACGCCGGCGCGCTCCAGGTCGGCCCGGATGATGGCCGACAGGGCCTGCGTGGTCTTGTCCTCGTCGCGGAATTTCGCGATCGCGATCGGCACCTGCGTGGCACCGACGCCGGCGATCTCGACGCGGAACTGCGCCAAGGCCGGGGTGACGGTCGTGGAAAGGGCCGCCCCGCCGAGGGCGAGTCCGGAGGCAACGGAGAAGTGACGTCGGTTCAGCATCCAGTGTCCTGATCTCAAATTGTGGTCTTGGTTCCGGCAGCGTCCGCGAACGCCATTTTCAGGTATCGGTAATAGGTGCCTTCGGCGTTGTAGACCGCCAGCACGAAACCGAGCCGCCCGTCGAGGAAGCCGCGGCGCAGCAGGTAGGCCCGCAGGAACGCCCAGACGCCATGGGCAAGCGCCGTACCCAGGCCGCCGCGGCGGCCGGCGCGCACCTTGTCGAGGGCGCGGCCGCTGCTGTAGCGGTTCATCTTGTCCAGCGCGTCGTGCAGCGTCGGCATGGTCTCGTGCAGCAGGTCGCCGGGCAGGCGCCCGACCGGCCCCTGCACGTCCAGCCGCTCGTGCACCAGGTCGTCGGTGAAGCGCGCGCGCCCGCGCAGGAACAGCCGCGTGACCCGGTCAGGGTACCAGTCGCCATGGCGCATCCACTGTCCGCAAAAACGCGACAGGCGTGACAACTGGTAGCCGGCGGGGCCCTCGG
>NZ_JBFUFP010000628.1:0-3233 GCF_056403375.1 Rhizobacter sp. P2_H2 | reverse complement strand
CGCCCGTGCCGGCCGCCGAAGCGCCGCAGCCCGCGCCCTACAACGACGCGGTGGCGGCGCGCTTTCCCGAGCCGGCGGTCGATTTCCGCACGCCAGCCTTCCAGCCCGGCCACCCCGGTTTCACGACCAATGCCGAGCTGCAGGCGGTGCTGCGCGAGATCGTGCATGGCGGCCGCAACGCGACGCTGCTGCCGCTGGGCAGTTCGCAGTCGGGCGTGCCGCTCGAGGCGATCCTCTTCACCCGCAACCCCGACATGTCGCCCGCCGCCGTGCTGAAGAGCGGCCGGCCGACGGTGCTGCTGGTCGGCCAGCAGCATGGCGACGAGCCGGCCGGCGCCGAGGCGCTGATCGTGCTCGCGCGCGAGCTGGCCGGCGGCAGCCTGCAGGACCTGCTGGAGCGCATCAACGTCGTGGTCCTGCCGCGTGCCAACCCGGACGGCGCGCAGGCGCAGCGGCGCGTCACCGCGAGCGGCATCGACGCCAACCGCGACCACCTGCTGCTGCGCACGCCCGAGGCGCAGGCCCAGGCCCGGCTGGTGCGCGATTTCCAGCCGGTGCTGGTGGTCGATTCGCATGAGTACACGGTGGTCGGCCGCTTCCTCGAGAAGTTCGGCGCGGTGCAGCGCTTCGATGCGCTGGTGCAGTACGCGACCACCGCGAACCTGCCGGAGTTCATCACGAAGGCCTCGGAGGAATGGTTCCGCCAGCCGATGCTCGCGAGCCTGAAGCAGCAGGGGCTCAGCTCCGAGTGGTACTACACGACCTCGGTCGACGTGAACGACAAGAAGATCTCGATGGGCGGCACCCAGCCGGACACCGGCCGCAACGTCAACGGGCTGAAGAACGCCGTCAGCATCCTGATCGAGACGCGCGGCGTCGGCATCGGCCGGCTGCACCTGAAGCGACGCGTGCAGACGCACGTGGTCGCGATCGGCAGCTTCCTGCGCAGCGCGGCCGACCGCTCGGCCGACCTGGTGAAGCTGCGCCAGTACGTGGATGCCGACGTGGCCGCGAAGGCCTGCCAGGGTGAGGCGCTGGTCGAGGCTGGCCCGACGCCCAGCGAATACACGCTGCAGATGCTCGACCCGGCGACCGGTGCCGACAAGGCGCTGGTGGTGAACTGGGATTCGGCGCTCGAGCTGCAGCCGCTGAAGACCCGCCCGCGCCCCTGCGGCTACTGGCTGGCCGCCGACCAGGGCGACGCGGTGATGCGGCTGCGCACGCTGGGCGTGCGGGTCGAGCAGGTGGCTGCGATGGGCGTGATGCAGGGTGAGACCTATGCCGAGACCAGCCGCGAGAGCGGTGCACGCCAGGACGTGCGCGGCACCATCGCCGACGGCGGTGCGGTGGTGCATGCGCAGGTGCAGCTGAGGCCGTCGCTGATGGACGTGCCGATCGGCAGCTACTACGTGCCGCTGAGCCAGCCGCTCGCCAACCTGGTGATCGCGGCGCTGGAGCCGGACACGCAGAACAGCTTCTTCGCGAACGGCATCATCGGCAACGTGGCGAGCGAGGCACGCGTCACCGCGGTGCCGGGGGTGAAATTGAACGTGTTGCCGTGACGCCTCATCGGCGCTTGCTGCCGCCGAGCAAGCTGCCCAGCACGCCGCGGATCAGCTCGCGGCCGACGCTGGTGCCGATCGTGCGCACCGCTGATTTCGCCATCGTCTGCGCCAGSCCGTCGTGYTTGCCGCCGCGCGGGCCGGTGCTGCCGAACAGCACGTCGTTGAGCATGCCACCCCAGCCGCTGCCGGCTTCGGCGGGTGGCTGGCCGGCGGTCGGCGTGGGCATCGGGGTGGACGTGGATGTCGGTGAGGACGTCGACGACGGGGCAGGGCGCCCCGCATCGGCGCTCGCCACGCCGCGCCCCTTCAACTTCTCGTACGCCGACTCGCGGTCGACCGCCTTCTCGTAGACCCCGGCCACCAGCGAACTCGCGACCAGCGCTTTGCGCTGGTCGGACGTGATCGGCCCGATCTGGCTGCCCGGCGGCAGCACGAACACGCGCTGCGTGACGCTCGGCCGGCCCTTCTCGTCGAGCAGGCTGACCAGCGCTTCGCCGACCCCCAGCTCGGTGATCGCCGTCTCGATGTCGAGCCCCGGGTTCGCCCGCATCGTGCTCGCGGCCGACTTGACGGCCTTCTGGTCGCGCGGCGTGAAGGCGCGCAGGGCATGCTGCACCCGGTTGCCGAGCTGGGCCAGCACGCTGTCGGGGATGTCGAGCGGGTTCTGCGTCACGAAATAGACGCCGACGCCCTTGCTGCGCACCAGCCGCACGACGAGCTCGATGCGCTCGACCAGCGCCGCCGGCGCCTCCTTGAACAGCAGGTGCGCCTCGTCGAAGAAGAACACCAGCTTCGGCTGCTCCAGGTCGCCGACCTCGGGCAGTTGCTCGAACAGCTCGGACAGCATCCACAGCAGGAAGGTCGCGTACAGGCGCGGCGCGTTCATCAGCTTGTCGGCGCTCAGCACGTTGACCACGCCCTTGCCATCCACCGACTGCATGAAATCGGCAATGTTCAGCATCGGTTCGCCGAAGAACCTGTCGCCGCCCTGCTCGTCGATCTGCAGCAGCCCGCGCTGGATCGCGCCGACGCTGGCGGCGCTGACGTTGCCGTATTCGGTGGTGAACTGGCTCGCGTTCTCGCCGACGTGCTGCAGCATCGCGCGCAGGTCCTTCAGGTCGAGCAGCAGCAGCCCGTTGTCGTCGGCGATCTTGAACACCAGGTTCAGCACGCCGGCCTGCGTTTCATTCAGCGCCAGCATGCGCGCCAGCAGCAGCGGGCCCATGTCGCTGACGGTGGCGCGCACCGGGTGGCCCTGCTCGCCGAACACATCCCACAGCGTGGCGGGGCAGGCGGCCGACGCCGGGGCGTCGAGCCCACGTTCCTTCAGGATGGCGGCCAGCTTGTCGCCGACCTTGCCGGCCTGCGTGATGCCGGTCAGGTCGCCCTTCACGTCGGCCATGAACACCGGAACGCCCAGTTTGCTGAAGTTTTCGGCCAATGTCTGCAGCGTGATCGTCTTGCCGGTGCCGGTGGCGCCGGTGATCAGGCCATGGCGGTTGGCCAGCGCCGGCAGCAGGAAACACTCCGCCTTGTCGTGCTTGGCGATCAGGATCGGCTCGGCCATGGGAGTCTCCGGTGGGCGGACAAGTAAAATTGCAGTCTATCCAAGAACATTGCCCACCCGGCTGCCGGCGTGGGCCCTCAGAGGAGCCTTCATGGCCGGAC
>NZ_JBFUFP010000627.1:0-3235 GCF_056403375.1 Rhizobacter sp. P2_H2 | reverse complement strand
GGCGGAGTGAGTCTCGAAGCCAAAAAGTTCCTAAACACTTTGGATCTCTATGCTGAACCAAAGGCAAGAGTCGGAACTGTCGGGCGGAAGGACTCTATAAAAATCCTCTCGCAATGCATTGATGGGGCGTCGAAGATGGAAGAGGGCGGGGTCCTGTGGAGGTCGCCGACCGAAATCTATACTCCTTGTGGATTCATTTCGGGGAAACCGGAATGGAAGGTCATGCA
Source organism: Rhizobacter sp. P2_H2 (assembly GCF_056403375.1). NCBI lineage: Bacteria > Pseudomonadati > Pseudomonadota > Betaproteobacteria > Burkholderiales > Sphaerotilaceae > Rhizobacter > Rhizobacter sp. P2_H2. Next base: position 3,008 of record NZ_JBFUFP010000627.1, on the reverse strand, counting down.
GCAGGTCGGGAAAGACGGAGATCTATTTGTGGTCATGGATGAGCCAGATGGGGGCATCACGGATCAAATGCGCAAGACGCTCAGGAGTGCCGTCAATGGAGGAATTTCTTGGGGGGATCTGAAAAAGATAGAAATCGGAGGGTCGACGAAGATATTGATTCCTCTTCAAGGGGCGGTAGCGCAAGCAGGAAAATTCCCGGACTTTGTCAGTGATGTCACGGCTTCACATGTCACATTCAAAGGGAAACGATACAAGTTTGACGAACAGGCAATTGGCAAGGTCGCCGGGAAAGAAAAGAGATTGATCAGAAAGGCCGTTGCAGAGGACGGCGATACGATCGTTCTGAAGCCCCTTGATGTTTCTTCGGATTCTCCGGAGTTGGTTATTAGCAAGAAGGTTGGGGATGGGAATTCAGCCAATATACTTGGCTGCCGAGGGTCAATCATCACTGCTGCCGGTCAATATTTTTTGATCTCTGACTATGCAAGGAAGGGAACGGTCACGGAGTACGTTGAAAAGCTTCGTCAGCGTATGGAGGACGGGCGTGTCTCACGACAGGATGGTCAGAGAAAGCTCTATAAGATTGCTCACCAAATGTGCTTGGGCGTCGAGCAGCTTCATGATCTGGGATACAAGCATATGGATCTGAAACCGGACAACTTCTATGTCGACGAGGATGGTGAAGGTGAGCCTGTTGTCAAGTTGGCAGATTTCGGAATGTCTGCCCGAAGCGGTGTAGTTATAAATACTGGTCGCAGCGACTGCTTGAAATACATGTCACCGGAATACTACACAGTGTGGAGTGATCCGGAGAATAGGGCTAAAACTGATCGTGCTAATCAGCTCAAGGAGAGGGAGAGCGGGTTGAAGAGGCTTGGTAAGTATGAGAATTTGGAAGCTGTACAAGGAAARAGAATAAAGGATAGGGTGCTTAAGAAGGCTGGGCTGCCGGCGATTGGGGCCGCGAGCGATGTGCATGGTCTGGTAGCTTCGATATGGGATATTTGCTGTGACGAAAAAGCAAAGGACAGGGCTTCCTTCCTTACTCCACTCAAGTTGCGGAATCAACGCTCATGGCTCGATAGCCGCGAGGAGCGGACAATCATCAATTTGATTCGCGACGGCTTCGTGGATGACCCCGCAAAGCGTCCGACGGCCAAAGTGCTGGCTGATAGATTCGCGACAGTGGTTAAAGCCGCCAGCAAGACGTGAACTGAATCGGTCAGCGATTGGTGCTGGCAACGGGGCAAGTCGGTGGATTCCTACGACGCGAAGCGCGTCCCGCCGACATTGCATCGAGCCCCAACCCCGCGCCGATCAACGGCAGCGATTCCTATGGTTGTGACACATCATGTAAGGAGATCGCGATGAGCAAACAGCAGAAGCCAACTCAACCGGGCAAGCAGCAACCCCAGGCCGACCTGAGCCAGGTTCAGGGCGAAGGCGACTACGAAGCCGCCCGCCACTACGACGAAAAGACCCGCGAGTTCGTCAAGTCCGGCAAGGTCGACGAGGCGGCGCGCAACGCGCATCCGAAGTCGCCGCGCGAGCAGCAGGACATGCAGAAGGCCGAGGAGATCGGCAAGTCGCGCTCGAAGAGCGAAGACCCGCACGGTTGACGGATTGACGGTCGGCGCGTCAGCGCCCGTCGACCAGCTTCGCGAACTCCGCCGCCCGGAACCGCTCCATCACGAAATCGACGAACACCCGCGTCTTCGCCGGCAGCAGGCTGCGGCTCGGGTAGTACAGCGACAGCGGCCCCGCGTCGCTGTACCAGCCCGGCAGCAGCCGCACCAGTTCCCCGCTCGCGATGAGCGCGAAGGCGAACGGCATCGGCAGCAGCGCGACGCCGAGCCCGAGCTTCGCCGCCTCGGCGATCGCCTCGGGGTCGCTGAAGATCAGCCGCGCCTTGCAGGGCACCGCCTGCTCGGCGTTGCGTTTCGAGCGCAGCGTCCACGGCCGCACGCGCCCCGTCGGTGACGACCGCCGCATGATCCCGTCGAACTCCGCCAGGTCCTCCGGCGTACGCGGCATCGGCCGCCCGCTCAGGTAGTCCGGCGACGCCACCGCCACGATGTGCACCGGCGCCAGCTCGCGCGCCACGACGCCCGGCGCCAGCTCGAAGCCGCCGCCGATCGCCGCGTCGAACCCCTCGCCGATCAGATCGACCTGCCGGTTGTCGAAATGCCAGTCCGGCAGCACCGCCGGGTAGCGCGCCAGGAACTCTCCCAGCAGCGGCACCAGGAAGCGCCGCCCGAATGCCAGCCCCATGCTGACCTTCAGCGTGCCGGCCGGCGTCTCGTCACCGCGCTGCACGCCCGCCATCGCGGTCTGCAACGACGCCAGCGGGTCGCTCACCTGCTGCAGGAAGCGCTCGCCGCTTTCGGTGAGCGCCAGCCGGCGCGTGCTGCGTTGAAAGAGCCTTGCGCCGAGATCGGCCTCGAGCTTCGCCACGTTCTTGCTGACGCCCGCCGGCGTCAGGCCCAGCACCCGCGCCGCGGCCGAGAAGCTGCCGTGCTCTGCCGTGTGGACGAACGACACCAGGTGCTGCAGGTAGGTCATGCGCGATCTTAAACCGATGGTTGAAGCTGATTGCGTCCGTTTCCAGCTAGTCGGTTCAAGCTGATTTCAAGACACTGGCGACAGCTGTTCACCCTTCACCCACGGAGATCTCCATGCGAACCCTCATGTCCCTTGCCCTGGCATCGCTGACGCTGCTGGCCATGCCGGCCTCGGCTTCGGCTCAATCCCTCAAGTACCCGGCGCCCACGTTCTCGACCCGCGAGGTCACGACCAACGGCGCGACCATCCACGTCCGCTCCGGCGGCAAGGGCCCCGCGGTGGTGCTGCTGCACGGCTACGGCGAGACCGGCGACATGTGGGTGCCGCTCGCCATCGACCTGGCACGTGATCACACGGTGATCATGCCGGACCTGCGCGGGCTCGGCCTGTCGTCCAAGCCGGCTGGCGGCTTCGACAAGAAGACCCAGGCCGGCGACGTGAGCGG
>NZ_JBFUFP010000626.1:0-3236 GCF_056403375.1 Rhizobacter sp. P2_H2 | reverse complement strand
GTTCGCGCCTGTTTTGACGGCACCAGCCGGCACGGTGATCCGATCGCCGTCGACCCGCACGAACTCCTGCGGCACGACGGTGTCGAGACCGGGCGGCATMACCGCGCCGGTCATGATGCGCACGCACTGGCCCGCGCCGATCGCGTGGCCGACCACCTGGCCCGCGAGCTCGGTGGCGGCCACCGTCAGCACGGTGGCCTCGCCGGTGCGCAGCTCGCTGCCGCGCAACGCATAGCCGTCCATCGCGGCGTTGTCCCGCGGCGGCACGTCGATCGTCGACGGGATGTCCTGTGCCAGCACGCGGCCGAGGCTCGCGCGCAGCGACAGGTGCTCCACCGCCTGCACACGCGGCAGCATGCGCGCGATGAAGGCGCGCGCCACGTCCACCGGCAGGTCGTCGGCGTCGTAGCCGTGCAGGCCGAGGGCCAGGTCGTTCAAGGAGCTCATCACAGCGCGAGCGACATCAGGTCCTTGTCATGGTAGATGCCGTCGAGCTTGATCGCGTGCTTCAGCGTGCCGTAGCGCACGAAGCCGGCGCCCTCGTACAGCCGCACCGCGCGCCGGTTGGTCGACGTGACCGACAGCGTCAGCAGCTCGATGCCGTCGGCCGCGCGCGCCTGCTCGATGCCGGCGGCCAGCAGCGCGCGCCCGACGCCGCGGCCCGCCGCCTGCGCCTGCACCATCATCCCGACGATGTGGCCGATGTGCCGCACCTTGGCGCGGTTCTCGCGTTCGCAGGTGAGGGCGCCCAGCAGTTCGCCGTCGTCCCAGGCACCGAGCGTGAACTGCCCGCCGCCCGGCTGCCCCAGCCCGAGCCGCGGCAGGTAGACCTCGGCCGGCTTGCGCGATTCGGTGTGCGCGTCGGAGGTGAAGGCATCGGGGAAGGCCTGCAGCATCGCGTCGCGCAGCGCCTTGTAGGCCGGCAGGTCGACGACGTCAAGCGTGCGGATCACCAGCAGCTCAGGGGCCGCGCGGYGCGCGGAGTCGCTCGAGATCATCGAGGCTCATCCACCGATGTAGTGCATCTCGACGCGGCGCCCGGCCGGCGCGGATGACGGGTCGGCGCCGGCCTCGCTGCGCAGTTCGGAGTAGCGGTCGGCGCGCCGGTTCCAGACGCCGCCGATCGCCGCGGCGATCTCGGCATCGCTGCGGCCCTCGCGCAGCAGCGCACGCAGGTCGTGGCCGCGGTGCGCGAACAGGCACAGGTAGAGCTTGCCCTCGGTCGACAGCCGCGCGCGGTTGCAGTCGTGGCAGAAGGCCTGCGTCACGCTCGAGATCACGCCGATCTCGCCGGCGCCGTCGGCATAGCGCCAGCGCTGCGCGGTCTCGCCGGGCTGCTGCGCGCCGAGCGGCTGCAGCGGGAACTCGGCGGCGATGCGCGCGACGACCTCGGCCGACGGCAGCACCTCGTCCATGCGCCAGCCGTTGGTGGCGCCSACGTCCATGTAYTCGATGAAGCGCARCACCGCSCCGCTGTGGCGGAARTGCCGSGCCATSGSKACGATCTSGKCGTCGTTGGTGCCGCGYTTGACCACCATGTTGAYCTTGATCGGGCCGAGCCCGACGCRCTGCGCCGCCTCGATGCCGGCCAGCACGTCGGCGACCGGGAAATCGGCATCGTTCATGCGGCGGAACACCGCATCGTCGAGCGCATCGAGGCTGACGGTGATGCGCTGCAGGCCGGCATCCTTCAGCGCCTGCGCCTTGCGCGCCAGCACCGAGCCGTTGGTCGTCAGCGTGAGGTCCAGCGGCAGCCCGTCGCCGGCGGTGCGCAGCGCGGCCAGCATCTCCACCAGCCGCTCCAGGTTCTTGCGCAGCAGCGGCTCACCGCCGGTCAGGCGGATCTTGCGCACCCCGTGCGCGACGAACTGGCGGGCCAGGCGCGCGATCTCCTCGAAGCTCAGCAGCGAACTGTGCGGCAGGAACTCGTAGTGCTTGTCGAAGACTTCCTTCGGCATGCAGTAGCTGCAGCGGAAGTTGCAGCGGTCGGTCACCGAGATGCGCAGGTCGCGCAGCGGGCGGCCCAGCGTGTCGGCGAGCAGGCCGGTGGGAGCAGTCGATTGCGCAGGCACCAGCGGCACGCTGGAGGCATAGCGGTGGTCTGCCAGCGGAATCACTTTGTCGGCCATGGGCGGATTGTGCCCGCCCGGCATGCGTCGGATGGGCGTGGGGCGATTAGGCCTTGACGGCCTTCACGGCCTTTGCCGCGGGTTTGCGGCGGGTCTTGTGGGTGACCTTGCGGGTGGCCGGCGGGCTGCTCGGCTTCAGCACCTCGGGCGCGGTCGGCGCTGCGGCCGTCACCACAGCCGCAAGCGGGGCCGCTACCGCGCCGACCTCGGCCAGCGGCTCGCCGGCCGGAGCGGCAGCGAGCGTCGCAGTGGCCGACGGCACGGCCGGCGCATCGGCCTGCTCGGCGCGGCGGGCACCGGTGAAGCGCTTGGCCCAGTACGCGAAGCGCATGTCCTCGACCCGCACCTCGCCGCCCGGCTTCGGCGCGTGGATGAACTTGCCTTCGCCGATGTAGATGCCGACGTGCGAGAAGGTGCGGCGCAGCGTGTTGAAGAAGACCAGGTCGCCGGGCTTCAGCTCGTCGCGCTTGACCGCTGTCAGGCCCTTGGCGTGTGCCTGCTCGTCGGCGCGGCGCGGCAGCACGAGGCCGAGCGCGCTCTCGAAGACGTGGCGGGTGAAGCCGCTGCAGTCGAAGCCGGAGTCGGCGTCGTTGCCGCCGCGGCGGTACCGCACGCCAAGGAAGTTCATCGCGGTCAGCACCATGTCGGATGCCTTCTCGCGGACCTGCTGGGTGAAGCTTTCGGGGGCTGTCGCTGTCGTGATGACCGCCGGGGCGGAGGCCGCTTCACTGGGCGGTGCCGCAGCCGGCGTGGCGGCCGCGCCACCCGGCGCGATCAGCCCCTTGTCGGTCAGCAGGCGGGAGATCTGGTCGGTATCGGCCCAGGCGCTGCCGCAGCCGAAGGCCGCCGCCACCAGGGCGCTGCGCACGAAAAAGGGGACGGCCGACCGAAACATGCCGCGCAGCATAAAAGAGTCACCGGGCAGCGTCAACGGCAAAAGTCCTTTCAAAACCGGCACTTAGCACGTTCTTTTCAGGCTTTTCCTGGGTTGTTGCGGGGGTGTTTCTGTGGTGTAACCAAGGGTATGAATGCCTATCGCGATTTTCATGCGCGCTCGCTCGCCGACCGCGCCGGCTTCTGGTCCGAACAGGCGGCGCTGATCGACTG
>NZ_JBFUFP010000625.1:0-3237 GCF_056403375.1 Rhizobacter sp. P2_H2 | reverse complement strand
ATGCGAACGCTTCTCCCGGTTCTCACCGCGGCCGCGCTGGCGTGCTTAGACGCCGGCGCCCAGACGCTGCCGCCCCCACCGGTGTCGCCGGCACCGGTCACCCGCTACGAGTACGACCCCCAGGGCCAGCTGACGCTGCAGACGCAGGCCCCGGGCGTGCCCGGCCTGAACCTCGAGACCCGGTACGGCTACGACCGGCTGTACCGCCTGACCGAGCGGCGCGATCCGATGCAGGGCCGCGTCGGCTTCACGCACGACGGGCTGAATCGCGTCACGCAGGTCATCGACCCGCGCTCGCTGGCCACGCGCTACGTGCGCAACGGCTTCGGCGATGTCACGCAGGTCACCAGCCCCGACACCGGCACCACCACGCTGACCTGGGATGCGAACGGCAACCTGCGCACGCGCACCGACAGCCGCGGTGTCCTGGCCAGCTACCGGCATGACCCCGATCACCGGCTGACCAGCCTCGTCTTCAGCCGGCCAGGAGAGCCCGAGCTGAGCCTGGGGTGGTCGTACAGCCAGACGGGGCCCGATTTCGCGTATGGCGGTGGCCGCCTCACCAGCAGCCGCTTCCCCGCAGGCTCGGCCCTGTACCGCTACACCGGCCAGGGCCGGCCGGCGGCCACCGTGCAGCGCATCGAGGCCGCCAGCGGCGCGAACCCAGCGCCTGTGGTGCACACCGTCGGCTACGCCTACACCCGCGGCAAGCTGACCGCGCTGAGCTACCCGTCGGGCCATGTGCTGACCATCGGCTACACGCAAGGGCAGGCCACGTCGCTGAGCTTCGCTGCCGATGCTGGCAGTACGCCCGTGCCGCTGCTCGGTGACATCCGCTGGGAGCCCTTCGGCAGCGCGGTGCGCAGCTGGGCCTGGCAGATGCAGGCCGGCGCGCTGGCGCACGAGCGCTGGCGCGACCTGAGCGGGCGCATCGTGCGCCAGCGGCTCGGTCCGATGTTCCGCGACATCACCTACGACGCGGCCGACCGCGTGGCGGGCTACACGCACTGGCTGCCCGACGGCACGCCGCAGCCGGCGCTGGACCAGCAGTTCGGCTACGACGGCAACAGCCGGTTGACGAGCGTGATCAGCGCCAACGCGAGTTGGGCGCTGGCGTATGACGCCACCGGCAACCGCAGCGCGCTCAGCCTGAACGGCAGCGGGAGCGGCTACACCATTGAACCCGCGAGCAACCGGCTCACCGCCATCAGCAACCCGGCACGCGGCTTCTCGCACGACAGCGCCGGCAATGTGACCGGTGCCGACTACAGCGCGACCTACAACCTCGCCGGGCAACTCGCCACGCTCACGCGCGGCGGCGTCACCACCGCGTACAGCTACGACGCCGGTGGGCAGCGCATCCGCAAGAGCGACGGCAGCGCCGCCGGCACGCTGATCTTCGTGCACGACCACCAGGGGCACATGCTGGGCGAGTACGACGCGTCAGGCACCGCGGTGCGCGAATACGTCTGGCTCGGCGACATCCCTGTGGCGATGGTCATGCCCGCGGCGGTGGCCGGCGAGGCACTGCAGGTCTTCTTCATCCACGCCGATCACCTCGTCGGGGCTGTTCTACAACGGCCAGCGCTACTACGACCCGCAGACCGGCCGCTACCACCAGTCCGACCCGATCGGGCTCGTCGGCGGCATCAACACCTACAGCTACGTCGACGGCCAGCCCACCGGCTACGTCGACCCGAACGGGCTGCAGTACGCGCCGATGCCAGGCCTGCCGATCCCACTGCCGCCGGCGGCCGTGCCGGGCACCGCCGAGAACAAGGTGCTCACCGAGGCGACGATCCGGGCGATCCAGGCGGCAAGCGAGGCGGTCAGCAATGTCTATGGCCGCTGTGCGCAGGCGCTCGGGCGGGCTTGGGATCGGATGTTCAGTGAGGGTGGAGAAGGAGCAGATGAGCAGAAATTGCCTGAACTCGATAGCACAGGCAAAGTGCATGGTTCGATTCCAGATCACCTGCCGGAAGGCGCAAAGCCAGAACAGCTAAACGAGCTCAAGGATGATCTGAAGAAGAGTATCGAGACAAGAAAGAATGAGCAGAATCGCCTCGGCGAAGATGGCCCTCACCGGGAACGAATTCGTCAAGAGGAGCGCCTGCTTCGTCAGATCGAAAAGAAGCTGAGTGGCTCATGAAGGAACCAACAATGAGGCAAGATCCGGATCAGACCCTCCAACAGGTGCTGAGAAGTGGCGACGATGAAGTTGCGCATCGATTGCTGCAAGCGTTCTTTGCTGGATATCCCCTGGAGAATCTGCGGACGCTATTGAACAGCTCGGATGAGAGAGTGGCAAAGATCGGCGCATGGATTGCTTCGGAACTGGGGGCCAAAGCGGCGCCATTGATGGATGCCTTCTTCGCCTTGCTGGCGCATCGATCGCGCTACGTTCGCTTCTTTGTCCTTGACGCCGTACTTGTTTGCGCAACGGAACTGGACGCCGCCCTCGTGGCGCGAGGTGTCCAGTTGCTGCGAGACAGCGACGATGCCGTGCGATGGAAGGCATTGAACTTCATTGCCAGAGTTCCGCTGTCGGTCTTGGCAAGCAGCATTCCGAGACAGGCCGATGCTCATCTGGCCGAACTTACGTCCTGGATAACTCGTTTGAATACCATCGATTCTTTGTCGCAAGTCACCGCACGACTTTCAAGCCCGGATGGCCTGAAAAGATTGATTGCATGTGCGGCCTCCTATCGGTTGCACGAGTCGAACCCGCACTTGCTTGAGCTTGCGTCCAGATCCGAAGACGTTGAGGTGTCATCGTTCGCAGCTGAACAATTGAGGCTGCTTCGTTGAGTTCAGATCGAGCTGTCAATCCAAAGCAAGAGGCTGCACGTGGCGGTGTGTGACAGCCATATCAAGTGGAATGGAGATCGTTGATGAGCAAGCTTGAACGAAGTCGCCTCCACACCACTTCCCGGGACTTCTTCGACATGCATGGCAGCACGCTCATGAAGCTGAACGTCKATGCGGCCATTGAGGTGTGCTTGCGGGCTGCTGCACATGGGCTTGTCGTCGCACGAGTTGAAGGCGGGATTTGGCACGCTCCTGGCTTTGAAGCAAGACTTGATTGCATCTGGGACGGGATCGATCCGCCGGTTGACCAGTCAACAGCACACCACAACAACCTTGAGGCGGCCGAGTTCATTGCCGAGGAACGGCAGATCCACACCGCATTCGTGATCACAGCGCCTCCAATCTCAGGGTGGCCTCACAAGTCATCAA
>NZ_JBFUFP010000624.1:0-3240 GCF_056403375.1 Rhizobacter sp. P2_H2 | reverse complement strand
ACTCGGCACGGCCGCCGGGAAAGCTGATCTGGCCGGGGTGGTCGGTCAGGTGGTCGGTGCGCTGGGTCAGCACCACGCACAGCACCTCGCGCTGCACCAGCGGCACCAGCACCGAGGCGTGGGCCGGCGCGCGGGACCCGAAGGCGCGCTCGGCGGCAATCTCCGGCGACCAGGCCGGCGGCGCGAGGAAGCGGCTGCGCAGGGCCTCGGGCGACAGGTGCGGCAACGCGATGGCAGGGAGGTGATCGTCGATGCCCTCGACGGGCAGTTCCAGCGGGTTGAAGCTCAGCGGCATGGATCGATTGGACAAGAAAAAAGCCGCCTCGGGGAGGCGGCTTCTTCATGACCGTACGCGGGTACGGATCAGGCGAGCTTCTCTTTAATGCGAGCCGACTTGCCCGAACGGTCGCGCAGGTAGTACAGCTTGGCGCGGCGCACATCGCCACGGCGCTTGATCTCGATCGTCGCGATCAGCGGGCTGTACAGCTGGAACGTACGCTCCACGCCTTCGCCGCTGGAGATCTTGCGCACGATGAAGCTGGAGTTCAGGCCGCGGTTGCGCTTGGCAATCACGACGCCTTCGTAGGCCTGCAGGCGCTTGCGGGTGCCTTCGACGACGTTGACGCTGACGATCACCGTGTCGCCGGGAGCGAAGGGGGGAATGGTCTTGTTGAGGCGAGCAATTTCTTCTTGCTCGAGGGTCTGGATCAGGTCCATGGGGTTCTCCTGTGATCTTGCCGGCGCGGTTGCTGATTTTGATGTGGCCACTCAAGAAGAAGGCGGCCACGCCCGGTAGAGGATCGAAAAGCCTGCGATTATAGCCCGAGGCCGGCGAGGAACTTCTCGTCGAGTTTGCTCAGTTCGCCACGCGCGCGGGCGGCGGCGATCAATTCCGGGCGGCGCCGGGCGGTGATCTCGAGCGAGCGCTCGCGCCGCCAGCGGGCGATGTCGGCATGATGCCCCGACAGCAGCACCGGCGGCACCGGGTCCGGGCCGGTCGCGGCGTCGAGCACTTCGGGGCGGCTGTAGTGCGGGCAGTCGAGCAGGCCGTCGGAGAAGCTGTCCTGCTGGTGCGACTGCGCATCGCCCAGCACGCCGTCCTGCAACCGGGCCACGCCGTCGAGCAGCGCGAGCGCCGGCAGCTCGCCGCCGGACAGCACGAAATCGCCCAGGCTCAGCTCCAGCGTGACATGGCGATCGATGAAGCGCTGGTCGATGCCCTCGTAGCGGCCGCACAGCAGCACCGCACCGGAGCCGGCCGCGAACTCGCGCATCACCGCTTGATCGATGCGCCGGCCGGTCGGCGTGAAGTGCACGACCGGAACGCTCGCCCCGTCAGCGCGCTCGCCGCGGATGGTGGTGAGCGCACGCTCCAGCGGCTCGACCAGCATCACCATGCCGGGCCCGCCGCCATACGGCCGGTCGTCGACGCGGCGGTAGTTGTCGTCGGCGAAGTCGCGCAGCGGCCACAGCCGCACGTCGACCTGGCCGGATTCGAACGCGCGGCGCGTCACGCCCACGGTGAGGTGCGGCGAGAACAGTTCGGGAAACAGCGTGACGACGTCGAAGCGCATCAGCGGGGGGATCAGTAGTCCAGGCCCCAGTCGACGGTGATGCGGCGCTCGGCCAGGCTGACGTCGTCGACATAGGCGCCGACGAAGGGGATCAGCCGCTCCTCGGCCGGCGTCGCCGCGGCCAGCCGCAGCACGCTGTGCGGGCCGGTGTCGATCAGGCCGGCCACCGTGCCGAGGGTCTGGCCCTCGCGGTTCACGACCGTCATGCCGATCAGGTCGACCCAGTAGTACTCGTCCTTGCCGGCGGTCGGGAAGCTCGATCGGCCGACGAAGATGCGCGCACCGCGCAGGGCCTCGGCCCCGTTGCGGTCGGCGACGTCCTGCACCTGGGCCACGACGCCATCGCCGTGCTCCTTGACCTGCACGACCTTCAGCAAGGGCGGGAAGGCCGCTGCGGCGGTCGCCGGAAGCTTCACGCCTTGCGGCTCCGGCGGTTTCAGGAACCACCGGCGCGAAGAAAAGAGGGCCTGGGGATCTGCCGCGAAAGGCTGGACGCGGATCCAGCCCTTCACGCCCCAGGCATCGAGAACCCTGCCGATCTCCACCGCATCCTCGGGCCACGCGGGATCAGACATCCCGGCAAGCCCCGGCGCGGTGGTCATCGACACGTTCTCGGCGGCACTCAGGCTGCAGCAGCAGCCGGCGTCGCGGCCTTGGCCTGCTCGACCAGGCGAGCCACCGTCGGCGACGGCTGGGCGCCGTGGGCAACCCAGTGCTCGATGCGGTCGAACGCGACGCGCAGCGGCTGCTCGCCACCGGACGCCACCGGGTTGTAGAAGCCGACGCGCTCGATGAAGCGGCCGTCACGGCGGACGCGCGAGTCAGCGACGACGATGTTGTAGAACGGACGCTTCTTGGCGCCACCACGTGCGAGTCGAATCACGACCATGTTGTTTCCTTGAGATTGTCGAAAACATCCACCGCACCAGGAGACACTCAGGGCAAGCAGATCGGAGGTCGGTGCCGTAGATACGCCAACCCTCCGGGTCGACCGTCACCGAAACCCGGCATTATAAACTCGCCAGATCACCCCGCCAGCCAATATGTCCGAGAGCCCCATCACGATTCGCGCCAGCACGGCCGCCGACCTCCCCGCCATCACCGCCGTCTACGGCTGGAACGTGCTGCACGGCACCGGCACCTTCGAGCTCGAGGCACCCGACCTCGCCGAGATGACCCGCCGCCGCGACGACGTGCTGTCCAAGGGCCTGCCGTGGCTGGTCGCCGAACGCCACGGCGAGGTGCTGGGCTACGCCTACGCGAACCATTTCCGCCCGCGCCGCGCCTACCGCTTCTGCCTCGAGGACTCGATCTACCTGTCGGATGCCGCCCGCGGCCAGGGCGCCGGCAAGCAGCTGCTGGCCGAGCTGATGGCGCAGTGCGAGGCGCTCGGTGCACGCCAGATGCTGGCGGTGATCGGCGATTCGGCCAATGCCGGATCGATCGGCGTGCACCGCAGCCTCGGCTTCGAGCACACCGGGCTGCTGAAGTCCGCCGGCTGGAAGTTCGAACGCTGGCTCGACGTGGTGCTGATGCAGCGCGCGCTCGGCACCGGCGATGCCGTGCCGCCGGCGGCGGGCCAGTGATCATGGCGAAATCGAAGACACTCGCGACCTGGATCGCGCTGGTCGGCGGCAGCCTCGGGCTGCACCGCTTCTACCTGCAC